>CAYGOU010000141.1:0-7918 GCA_964351455.1 uncultured Porphyromonadaceae bacterium | reverse complement strand
CCTGTATACAATGCGGACAGTGCATCCAGGTTTGTCCAACCGGGGCCCTTCAGGAATCCGGCACACTGGATGAGGCCATCCATTCATTTTCAGATGCGGAGACCTTCCATGTTGCGATTGTGGATCCGGCAATTGCAGCCTCTTTTGGGGAATTCTATGGGATGCGGGGAGGAAAAGATGTCTTGCCTCAGATCTCATCTGCACTTAGAAAAATTGGATTCTCAAGGATTTATGATGGATCCTGGGCCACCTCCCTGGAAGCTCATCATCTGAGTCAATTCATGAGAAAGACCCCCCGGTCTGAACGAAAACCTATGGTTCTGGGCAGTTGTCCCGCAATCAGAAAATTCATTGAGAAGCAATTCCCCCATTTTCTCGACCATCTTTCTCCGGTCATTCCCGGACGGTACCTGCTGGCCAAGTGGATCCGAACTCTGGTTGCCTGCAGTGAGGCAGCTACCCCCGGAAGAATCTCCATTACCTATTTCAGCCCTTGCACAGCCTTCAAGCATGAATCAAACCTGACGGTTTTCAGGGCGGACGATTTGCTTGTTGATCATGTGCTTTCCGGCCATGAACTTTTCAGGTGGATCCGCCTCTTTGGCCTCCGCTTTGATGAATTAACTCCTGAAACCCCTGATGGGATTAACCTCAAACTTTCAATGGGTGGAAATCTGTCAGCATCCGCAGGTGGTTTTCTCGAACATTTTCTGGCCAATCAAGACGCTTTGCCTATAAACGCTGTAGAAAGAAATGATCAGTTCAGCAAACTCAGGGGCCCCAGATTGGTGAAAGAAATCACCTTTCCCAATCATGAAGGATCCCTGCATTGTCAGGCGATAAGCCAAACAGCCAACTTTCGAACCTTGATGGGAGAATGGCAAAACAAGGTGGAGATACCTGACTGGATTGAGGTAATGGCATGCATATACGGCTGTCTTGGCGGTGCCGGTATTCCGCCGGTTACCAGTGAAAAACTGATCAGAACCCGAATGAAAGCTGTTTACGATGCAGCAGAATCAAACCGAAACCGTCCGGTTGCCCTGGATCCCTCTTTGCCAGTCATTCCGGATTGGGACCTTGAATCTGTTTCGTTGAAACATTCTCCACCTCAAACCGCCTTATGAGTCCTCCTTTAAAAGCTTTGGTTTCAACCATTCCCGACCGGTGCCGGGTATGTTATACCTGTGTCAGAGAGTGCCCTGCAAAGGCAATCCGGATAGAGAACGGACAGGCTGAGGTGATTCATGAGCGCTGCATTGGTTGTGGAAACTGCATCAAGGTATGTTCACAGGGAGCAAAAGCCTATCTGAACTTAGAAGACGAGGTGCTGGAACTTCTTGAAGGAGACCAGCCGGTTGCAGCCTTGCTGGCCCCCAGTTTTCCCGCCGAATTTTCAGAGTTCGAAGATTACCGGATCCTGGTTGGTATGATCAGGGCGCTTGGGTTCAATAAGGTTTGCGAGGTGGCATTCGGTGCCGATCTGGTCGCAAGAGAATACAGCGAAATCATTCATGATGACACACATCCTGCCGTGATCAGTTCGGATTGTCCTGCCATTGTATTTTACATCAGGCACTATCACCCCGAACTGGTGGATAAGCTGGCACCTATCGCCTCACCGATGGTGGCCATGACCCGGGTAATCAAGAAAAAATATGGTCCCTCGATGAAAACCGTTTTCATCGGTCCCTGTGTAAGCAAGAAGGCTGAATCAGAAGAGGTTGACCTGGCGCTGACCTTTCTCGAATTGAGAAGTCTTTTTCTTAAAAAGAGGATCGGCCAGCATCAGGTTGCTCCTTCCGATTTTGATCCTCCCCTGGCCAGGAGGGGGACCATATTCCCGGTAAAAAGAGGTATGCTGCAAACCCTCAACATTCCGGAGGATCTGTTCGAAGGGAATATCGTAGTGGCTGAAGGCAGGGTCAATTTTGTTTCTGCCATTACCGAATTTGAGAGAGGAGTGATTGCCGATCAGCATCTTGAACTGCTTTGTTGTGAAGGTTGTATTATGGGACCAGGAATGAGCCAGGGAGGAAAACGATACAGCGGAAGGGCACTGATAGGTCAGTATGCCAGACAACGACTGCATGATCACTCTCCAGAAACCTGGAAAGAGGAGATGAGCCAACTCGAGGGAGTTGACCTTAGCCAGCATTTTACAGCCGCCGATCGCAGGCTTCCGGTGCCCTCCCAAGAGACCATCCGGATGGTTCTTGATTCAATCGGCAAACTGGATTTGAAAGATCATCTTAATTGCGGTGCCTGCGGCTATGATTCTTGCGACAATCATGCCATCGCCATTGCTCAGGGACTGGCTGAGCCTGATATGTGTCTGCCATTTACCATTGACAAAATGCATCAGTCGATTCAGGAGCTTAACCTTTCAAACGAAAAACTGGCTTCGGTGCAGCAGGCCCTGAAACACTCAGAGAAGCTTGCCCATATGGGTCAGCTCTCTGCCGGCATTGCCCATGAACTGAACAACCCCCTGGGGGTGGTTATGTTATACGCAAATCTGCTGCTGGATGATTGCGAGTCTGGACAGACACGGGATGACCTTAAGCTGATAGTTAGCCAAGCCGACAGATGCCGTAAGATTGTAGGAAACCTGCTGAACTTTGCCAGAAAAAATCAGGTTAACCTTGAGAATATTGATTTGGTTGATCTGGCCCGTGATAGCATTGCTTCCGTAATCGTGCCACCAGGGATTAGCATCACCGTTAATAATTTTCTAGAACAGTCAACCGCATCGATTGACAGGGAACAGATGGTTCAGGTGCTGAGCAATCTCCTGAAAAATTCAGTCGAAGCGATGCCTGAAGGAGGTGATATTTTCATTATCCTTGATCAGTATCTTGATATGGTATCCATAACCGTTAAGGATACCGGAACCGGAATATCTGCTGACAACCGTGACAAACTTTTCACCCCGTTCTTTACCACCAAGGAGATTGGAAAGGGAACGGGACTTGGATTGGCTACGGTTTATGGCATCATCAAGATGCACAAGGGAAAAATTGAAGTTGAATCTAACGATGATCCCAAGCAGGGTGAAACCGGCACACAGTTCAGAATACTGTTGCCCAGATAAATTAATTCAGAATGAAAGAAGAAGAAGTAAAGCTTAAGGTACTCCTGGTGGATGATGATCCTGATTTTCTTTATCAGACCAGGTTTGCACTGGAGCAGGCCGGATTTCTGGTTGATACCTGTGAATCGAGAAGTGAGGCAGAAGAGTATCTTCAGGAGAGCCGGCCAGATATGGCGGTCATCGATCTTATGATGGAGGAGGATGATTCAGGTTTCATCCTGGCCTACCGCATCAGGCAACAATATCCCGGCTTGCCGGTAATCATTCTGACTGCCGTAACCCAGGAAACCGGAAGAAGATTCAGCCAGCACAGTCATGCTCCCGATGAATGGATCAAGGCCGATCTGATTATTGCAAAGGGACTTCATCCTGAGCAACTGATTCACCAAATCAATCAATTGATAAGGAGTAGATAATGGAAGTATTGCAGGTTCTGGTCGTCGATGATGAGCCGGGTATCCGGTCGGGGGTTCGGAGAATTCTCGAACCCTTCAGGGTCAGTTATCCCTTTATGGATGAGGATATCGGATTCAGCATCAGCGAAGCTGCCACCGGGGAAGAGGCTGTTGAGATAATCAAGTCGGTACCACCCGACATCCTTTTACTGGATAATAAGTTGCCCGGTATCAACGGCATTGATGTTCTGGATTATATTAACCGCAACCAGTTCGATATCGAAGTGATGATGATTACCTCATTTGCTTCCCTTGAACTGGCGGTGAGAGCCACTCAGATCGGTGCCTATGATTTTGTGCCGAAGCCCTTCTCTCCCCAGGATCTGAGGTCATCCATGGAAAACCTGACGAAACATCTCTTCCTGAAAAGAATGACCCGTAAGCTCAACAAAGAGGGAAAACAGATTCGTTTCAGGTTCCTGAGTGTGCTGTCGCATGAATTGAAAACCCCTCTGAACGCCATCGAAGGATACCTTAGAATGATTGGCCAGCGTGACCTGGGTGAAGATTTGAGCGGATACGATGAGATGATCGAAAAATCCCTTGCTAGGGTTAAAAGCATGAGAAACCTGATTATGGACATGCTTGATTTAACCAAGATTGAGTCGGGAAAGAAAAGCCGTGTTATTCAACCTGTGGATCTGGTAAAGGTTCTTTCAGTTTCAGTTGACTCAATGCAACCCCTTGCAATCCAGATGGATGTGACGGTGAAGGTTGAAACACCCAACAGCCTGGTTTTTCCTGCTGATGCCGAGGAAATGGAGATTGTTTTCAACAACCTCCTGAGCAATGCAATTAAGTACAACCAGCCGGGAGGGAGGGTCGTGATAAACATGAAGAGTCAGCAAGACCTGCTGCTGATAGAGTTCACAGACACTGGAATTGGGATACCTGAAGATGAGATTGACCAACTTTTTAAAGACTTCGTCAGGATCAAGAATCAACAAACCAGGCACATTGCGGGGTCAGGACTGGGGCTGAGTATTGTAAAGAGAATTGTGGATCTCTATTCGGGGAAGATCCTGGTTAAGAGCACCCCGGATAAAGGCTCCGTATTCAGCTTACTATTGCCAATCAATCAATGATTTCGTAAGTTTGATTTCAAATAGTTACCTATGAACATACATCTTCCTGAACGAACGGTTGCCAGACTTAGTGAATACAGGCGGATTTTGCTCGATTGCCTAAGTAAGGGCGATACCCATATTTTTTCACATGATCTGGCCGGCCTCAACCATATTACGGCGGTTCAGGTCAGAAGGGATATGATGCTTATGGGTTTTACCAGCATGCAGCGCAAGGGATACGACATACGTGAACTGGTGGATGCCATCGCCAGGCTGATTGACACACCGACCGGGCTCAATGTGGCAGTTGTAGGGATCGGGAATCTTGGGCGGGCTGTTACGAGTTATTTCAGAGGGAAAAGATCTAAGCTGAACATCATCGCAACTTTTGACATTGATCCTGATAAAGTCGGCCGGGTTATTTCAGGGGTCAAGTGCTATGCCATGGAAGATCTGACCCGGATCATCCAGGAGAACAGCATCCGGATTGCAATCCTTACGGTACCACCTGAGGCTGCCAGATTCACTGCCGACGCACTGGCTGCCAATGGTATACGGGGAATTTTAAACTTTACCACTGTTCCTCTTAACATGCCTCCTCAGGTATATCTTGAAGAATATGATATGATCACTTCGATGGAAAAGGTAGCCTATTTTGTGAAGAAGCAGGAGGATGAGAAGGCACGTTAAAATCGGGGAATGATTGTACATCGCAATGTTGACGACACCGGGATCCGGGAGGCCGTAGTCACGACTGGTTCATTTGACGGGGTTCATGCCGGGCACCGTATCATCCTGAAAAGAATTGCTGATTTTGCGAAAGAGCGGGGAGGGCAAAGCGTTCTAATTACCTTCTATCCCCATCCCAGAAAGGTCCTTTATCCCGACACAGCAGGCAGGGAGCTGCACATGATCAACACCCAGGAGGAGAAGATTCTGCTTCTTGAACAAACCGGGATCGACCATCTTCTCATTATTCCGTTCAGCCTTGAATTCTCCAAAATCAGTTCGGTTGATTTCATTCGCAGGATTCTTGTTGAAAAGCTGGCTGTCAGCCATGTTGTTGTTGGTTTCAACCATTTTTTCGGACACAATCGCGAGGGCGATTTTGAATTGCTCCGGCAGCTTGGCAGGTTCTACCATTTTACCGTAGATGAAATTCCTGAAAAGGATATCCAGAACGAATCAGTCAGTTCTTCGAAAATCCGGAAAGCCCTAACCGAGGGAAACATACAAAGGGCCAATGCATACCTGGAGCATCCCTATTTTATGATGGGATCGGTTGGAGATTATGTGCAAGGCGACAAAATCCCCAATTTGCTTAAGCTGGTTATGCCCGACGACGATAAACTGATTCCCCCGCCCGGAGCCTATGCGGTTGCCATTCTTCACCAGGGATTGAGGAAAAAGGGAATCGCGTTTATAACAGCCGACCGGGGTGAAAGAAGTGTATTGTTTACCGCTCTGGACGAGAATCCGGTGGTGGGCTTTCCTTGTCAGATTGAGTTCTATAAGGCACTTCAGTTGGGAGGCCTGTTTGAGGCTGGCACCGGTTCTTCTTCGCCAGAAAGCTTTGCAGAGCAGGTTGGCGAATTGATCTATTGAGCCAGTGCCTTTAGAATCCGGCTGCGGACTTCAGCATCCTCCACCTCACTTTTGCTCACATCCATTCTTAGTGCTACAGAGAGAGGGGGCCCATTGAGTACAATGATTTCCTGGCCTACCAGCAAGGCCTCGTCGATATCATGCGTGACAAAAACAACCGTGCGGCGGTTCTCCTTCCAGATTTCCAAAAAATTTTCAAGAATGTGCTTCTTGAGCACCGGGTCAAGTCCCCTGAACGCTTCATCCATGAGTATCAGGCTTGACGGGTAGGCAAAAGCTCTTGCAATGGCAATTCGCTGTCTCATGCCGCCGCTTAGATGGGCAGGGAAAAACCCGGCCTCATTCTCGAGATGCATCATGTTAATAAACTTGCCGGCCAGCCTTCTGGCCTCCTGTTTTGTCATCCTGTTGAGGAGGGGAAACATGACATTCTCCAGCACACTCTTCCAGGGCAGGATCCTGGTCTCCTGGAATATGATCGAGGTGGCGTTCGGGTCAACTCCCGAGATGTTTCCTGCATCGGGTTTCAGCAATCCGGCAAACAGATGGAGGAGGGTGGATTTGCCACTTCCGCTGGGTCCCAACAGGCAGGTAACAGATCCCTCAGCCAGGCTCAGGTTGAACCGGCTCAGCACCTGTCGCTGCGAGGGGTAGCTGAAATCTATATCTGTTATTTGCAGATGATTCATTTCCATCGCACTGTTCTTTTTTCTGCCAACAGCACCAGCGATTCAAACAGATAACCAAACAGAACGGCTATGAGGGTCCAGGCAATCAATTCAGACACCAGGATAAAGCTTTGGGCCTTCTGCATCATGGTGCCTATACCATATCTGGGCTGACTCAAAACCTCCCCGATGATGATGGCCCTCCATCCGAAGCCGGTTGCCGTACTGATTCCGCTCAGCAGGTAGGGCATCACTGAGGGAAGATGGATCTCCGTCAGAATGCGGAAATCAGAAACTTTATAAACCCGTGCCATTTCGATCAGTCCCCTGTCGGTCTGACGGATGCCTTCATAAAGATTTTTTGCCAGGATCGGAAACATGGTAAGAAAGCCGATAAATACCGGCACGTGGTCTATTCTGAACCATATGAGGGCCAAAAGGATGACCGAAATCACTGGAACCGACCTGATGGTTACCAGTACCGGTCTGAAAGCGGCCTCAACACCGGGATGCAGGCCCGACAATACTCCCACCAGAAGGCCGGAGGCCAGGGCAAGCACAAAACCATATAAACCACGTATCAGGGTGAGCCCTATGGATGGCCAGAATCCAGGCTCTCCTGTCAGATTTACCAGTGCCTCAAAGGTGTCGGAGGGTCCGGGCAGGATCTGCCTTGAACCCATACCAACGGCCAGTAGTTGCCATATCAGCACCAGTCCTATGCTGGAGGCAAGGGTTATGATCCTATTTTTTGAAAATAAACTGCTCATCCGGCATCTTTCCGCCGACGGCGTCGGCATTGAATGAATGCAATATCCCAAGATAGTGATAAATCGTTTCGGCCTCATCTGAGGCCATTCTGAAATTGAGCCGGCAGCGTGGAATTGAGCGAATGGCAGTTTCAAGATCTGGCAATAAACCCTGCCTGACCACGGCCCCGGCCGATGCCTCAATATCCTGGCTGACCCTCCCGAATGATGCGGCAATTCGTTCGATCAGTTGCTGCAGCTTTTCAGGTTCCCGCAAGGC
>CAYGOU010000140.1:0-7933 GCA_964351455.1 uncultured Porphyromonadaceae bacterium | reverse complement strand
GTAGGTTACAATAGGTTACGGGAGGTTACAATAGGTTACCGGTAAAATAAGGAGGTATTATGTTTTCGGGAATTGTTGAGGAGACTGCAAGGGTGGTGAAGCTGGTGAAGGACCAGGAGAATCTTCACATCACCATGTTCTGTTCGTTCGTGAATGAACTGCAGGTTGATCAGAGTGTGTCGCACAATGGCGTCTGTCTTACCGTTGTGAGCCGGGATGATGAAAGTTATACCGTTACGGCCATCCGGGAGACGCTTGAAAAGTCGAATCTCGGTTTATTGCAGGTGGGCGACGAGGTGAATCTCGAGCGTAGCATGCGCATGGGGGGGCGGCTCGACGGCCATATTGTTCAGGGACACGTGGACCAGACGGCGGTGTGCACAAAGGTTGAGGAGGCTGAAGGTAGCTGGTATTATACTTTTGATTATCAGCCTATCAAGGATGAGGCCGGTTATGTGGTGGTGGAAAAGGGCTCGGTGAGCGTCAACGGCGTAAGTCTTACCGTAGTGAATGCCCGCGACAACGGATTTCAGGTGGCCATCATCCCCTATACCTATCAGGTGACCAACTTCCACAATTTCAAACCCGGCTCGGTGGTGAACCTCGAATTCGACATCCTCGGCAAATACATTGCGCGGATACTGAAGGCACAGGGGGTGATATAATAGGTTGCAGGTTGCGGGTTGCAGGTTAGGGGTTTCTTGTTACTTGATTCCCCCTCTCCCTTGGGAGAGGGGGCCAGGGGGTGAGGTGGAGAGGCGGTTACCAGGGTAGCTTCAGGATGCCGGTGAAGATTTCGTAAAAGATGAAGCTGCTGATGATGCAGCCGAATGAAATGGATAGGATGGCGGGCAGTTTGCGGGCCCTGAGGCTGATGGCCACCAGGCTGCCGGTGAGTGCGCCGCCTCCCTGCGGAAGCGATGAGATCATGAGGAGTCCGAGGTTTCCGAGGTTCGACAGTTTCATCAGCCACTGGCGCTGACGCCGTTTCTCCTGTCGCTTTTCAAGAAAGTTTTTCAATCCGCGAAACAGGGAGACCCTGTTGAGCGAGTACTCCATGAGGTTCAGGAGGATGATGGTTTGCAGGATATCGGCCAGTGCCACCAGGATGGCCACCTTCACCAGGCTGAACCCGATCAGCAATCCGTAGGGGAACGAGCCTCTTTTACCAAGCGCATACTGGATCAGGAAGAAGGAGATCAGTTTCCAGCTTTCATCCATCCATAGGGGCATGTGGGTCAGGATCATGGAATCAGTTATTTGGACGGATGAGGTCGATGACCGGTTTAAAGAGTTCGGTTTTCGGAGGCTCTTCGGGCCGTGAGCTAATAAGCTCAGCGTAGGTGCCGATGATCTCCTGGTTGATGGTTTTCCACGACTGGCGGGAAGCGTAGGTGCGTCCGCTTTCCCTTAGTTTCATGAAGAGCAGCGGATCGTCGAGCAGGGTACGGCAAGAGCGGTAGAAGTTCTCAGGATCATCGGCCGGAGTGATGAGTCCCCCGCCCGATTTGCGGGCGATCTCCTGGCATCCCCCTACGTTTGAGACCACCACGGGGAGTCCGGATGCCAGCGCCTCGAGCACCACGTTACCGAAGGCCTCGGTTACCGAGGGAAATAGAAAGAGATCCGAGCTGGCGTAGGCTTCGGAAAGTTGTGCACCGGTGATGTGTCCCGTAAAATGTGCTTCGGGCATGCGGTTTTCGAGCTCCTGACGGATCGGTCCTTCTCCGGCGATGACGAATTTCACCCTTCCGGGCTGCTCTTCTGAGAAGCGCTTGTAAACGTGGATCACCGCTTCAAGATTCTTGAACCAGACCAGTCTGCCTGAATAGAGGATGACCCGTTCGTTGGTGACATTCCATGACTTGCGCAGCTCCTCGGAGCGGTATCCGGGATTGAAATGCTCGGTATGGATGCCCCTTGACCACGACCTGACCCGCTCGATTCCCTGCGAACGCAGCTTGCCGACATATTCGTCGGAAGGCGCAAAAACAGCATCCCCCTGGTTATAAAAACCCTTCAGGAGGGTCCACGATATGTGGTACAGCGAGCCCATTTTAAAATAGCGCAGGTAGGAGGGGAAGTCGGTGTGAAAGGTGTATACCAGCGGCAGGTTTTGCTGGCGGGCAAACCATGAAAACTGCACTCCCACCAGGTCGGGAACGCTGACATGCACCACATCGGGTTTGAAGCGGCGCAGTTCGAGGTCGCTGTTCAGGTTGTTTAGGGTGAGGCGATACTCGGGATAACCGATCAGGGGCACGGAGGGGACCTTGAAAAGCCTGAGGTTTTTGTGTTTCTGGGGGGTGATTGAGAAACCCCAGACGGCGGTTTCAATGTCGTTGGCCAGCAACGAATCCACCAATTCATAGAGCGAACGGGTGGCGCCATCCTGGTTCTTTTTGAAGATACCGGCGTACAGGGCAACTCTCACGGTATTTCTGTGCTTGGTTGGGGTTGTATACAAAAATAAGCCATTTCAGCCATACGAGCCAGCACCTGCTTTTGACTATTTAGTGCCGAACGGCTATATTTGTGGGTTTTTAATGAATTTAACCCATTGTGAGCAAGAAATTTCCGGAATACAAAAGTCTTGATCTTCCCGGTATCAACCTGGAGGTGATGGAACGGTGGCAGCAGCTTGACATTTTCAGGAAGAGCATCGCAATCCGCGAGGGCCATCCCGAATTTATTTTTTATGAGGGTCCCCCCTCCGCCAACGGCATGCCGGGGATTCACCATGCCATGGCCCGCACCATCAAGGATATTTTTTGCCGCTACAAAACCCAGAAGGGCTTCAGGGTACTGCGCAAGGCGGGATGGGACACCCACGGACTCCCGGTGGAGCTTGGGGTTGAAAAGAAGCTGAACATCACCAAGGATGATATCGGCAAGAGCATTTCGATCGCCGAATACAATGAACACTGCCGCAGCGAGGTGATGAAATATACCGGCGCATGGGAGGATCTGACCCAGAAGCTGGGATACTGGGTTGACATGGATCACCCCTATGTCACTTACGACAACCGCTACATCGAGACGCTCTGGTGGATCCTGAAGGAGTTTTACAAAAAAGGACTGCTCTACAAGGGATATACCATCCAACCCTATTCGCCGGCCGCCGGCACGGGCCTCAGCTCACACGAGCTCAACCAGCCGGGATGTTACAAGGATGTGAAGGATACGACGGTGACGGCGCTTTTTAGGGTTGAAAAGGTTGAAAATGATAAAAAGGTTGAAAATGATAAAAAGGGGTCACTCGTCACCCGTCACGCGTCACTCTACATCATGGCCTGGACCACCACCCCCTGGACGCTGCCTTCGAATACGGCGCTTTGTGTGGGTCCGGATATCCGATATGTGAGACTGGCCACCTTCAATCCCTACAGCGGTGAGGCGATTGAGGTGATCCTGGCGAAGGATCTGGTGAAGAGTTATTTCGACGAAACGGCTGAAGATGTTGGATTTGAAGAATATAAGCCGGGCGACAAGAAGATTCCCTACCGTGTTCTCGAAGAGATGCCGGGCCGCGCGATGGAGGGATGGCGCTATGAGCAGCTGATCGATTGGGTGAAGCCCGGGGGTGATGCCTTCAGGGTTATCTGCGGCGATTTTGTCACCACGGAGGATGGCACCGGTATTGTTCACATTGCTCCCACATTCGGGGCCGACGACGACCGGGTGGCCCGCCAGTCGGGCATCGTACCCCTCATTGTTGAGGACACCGACGGAAAAACCCAGCCGCTGGTCGACCGCAAGGGACGATTCTTCCCGATCGAAAACCTGCACCCGGCCTTTGTGGCCTCCCGCGTGAATCAGTCGAGCTACCGGGATTTTGCCGGCCGCTATGTCAAAGTTGAATACGACGACGCTCCCGGCACCGGCAAAACCTCGACCGACGTTGACATCACCGTGATGCTCAAGCATGAAGGCAAGGCCTTCCGCATTGAGAAGCATGTGCATAATTATCCCCATTGCTGGCGCACCGACAAGCCGGTGCTCTACTATCCGCTCGACAGCTGGTTCATTCGCACCACCGCCATGAAGGATCGGATGACCGAGCTCAACAAAACCATCAACTGGAAGCCCGAATCAACCGGCACCGGTCGTTTCGGCAACTGGCTCGAGAACCTGGTCGACTGGAACCTCTCGCGTTCGCGTTTCTGGGGCACTCCGCTGCCCATCTGGCGCACAGAGGACGGACGTAGCGAAAAGTGCATCGGGTCGGTTGAGGAGCTGAAACTGGAGATTGACCTTTCGGTCGCCGCCGGCTTCATGAAGAAGAATCCCCTGGCGGATTTTGTTCCGGGAGACAACAGCGCATCAAACTACCAGCTGCTGGATCTGCACCGTCCCCATGTCGATGAGATCATCCTGGTCGCTGAAAACGGAGAGCCGATGACCCGCGAAACTGACCTCATCGACGTCTGGTTTGATTCGGGGGCGATGCCCTTTGCCCAGCTCCATTATCCATTTGAAAACAAAGAGAATCTCAGGCATCACTATCCCGCCGATTTCATCGCCGAGGGGGTCGATCAGACCCGCGGCTGGTTCTATACCCTGCATGCCATTTCGGTGCTGCTGATGGATTCGGTGTCGTTTAAGAACCTGGTGTCGCACGGACTGGTGCTCGACAAGGAGGGCAACAAGATGTCGAAGCGGCTGGGCAACACGGTCGACCCCTTTGTCACCATCGCCGAGTCGGGTTCGGATGCCCTGCGCTGGTACATGCTCACCAACTCGCCACCATGGGACAACCTCAAATATGACAAGAGCGGCGTTGAGGAGGTGAAGCGCAAGTTTTTCGGCACCCTCTACAACACCTACGCCTTCTACAGTCTTTATGCCAATGTCGATGGCTTCACCTATGCTGAAAAAGACATTCCCTTCAGCCAGCGACCCGAACTCGACCGCTGGATCCTGTCGCTGCTCAACTCGCTCATCCTGGAGGTCGAAGGCAACATGAACGAGTACTTTCCGACCCGCTCGGCCCGTGCCATCCAGGAGTTCGTGAACGAAAACCTCAGCAACTGGTATGTGCGGCTGAGCCGCAAGCGTTTCTGGGGCGGCGAGTATGCCAAAGATAAAATCTCGGCCTACCAGACCCTCTACACCTGTCTTGAGACGGTGGCAAAACTGGCGGCTCCCTTTGCCCCCTTCTTCATGGACAGGCTCTTTCTGGATCTGAACAAGGGAACACTGCGCAACCCGGCCGAATCGGTGCACCTCACCTTCTGGCCCGGGCACGACCCCGACCTGATCAACCCGGAACTTGAGGAACGGATGTCGCTGGCACAGAATATCTCATCGATGGTACTCGGACTCCGCCGTAAGGTGAACATCAAGGTGCGGCAACCGCTGGCACGCATCATGGTTCCGGTGCTGACCGACGAATTTGAAAGGCGCCTCGACGCGGTTGGGGATATCATCCGAACCGAGATCAACGTTAAGGAGATCGAACCCATCCGCGACTCGCACGGCATCATGGTGAAGAAGATCAAACCCGACTTCAAGGTGCTCGGAAAGAAGCACGGAAAGCTGATGAAGGAGTTTTCAGATGCAATCGGCCGCTTTACACAGGAGGATATCAACCGCATCGAAAAGGATGGCAGGTACACCCTGCAGCTTTCGGTGGGAGCGGTGGATCTCTTCGCCGAAGAGGTAGAGATCATTCCTGAGGATATTCCCGGCTGGCTCGTGGCCAGCGACGGGGAACTGACCGTGGCGCTCGACATCACCGTGACCGATGAACTGAGGCAGGAGGGCATCGCCCGGGAACTGGTGAACCGGATACAGAACCTCCGCAAGGAAAATGGATTTGAAGTGACCGACAAGGTGGCGGTTGAAATAGCTCCTCATCCGGCCATCAACGACGCGGTTGAAACTTTCAGGGAACACATTGCCAATCAGACACTCGCCGTTTCAGTGACCCTTGGTGAAGTGGCTGATGGAAAAGAGGTGGATCTTGATGAAGAAATCGTCACAAAAATCCGCGTTACACGTATACAATAACCAGTAATCTGACCAAATTTGTTATATTTCGTAAAACTCAAAAGCCATGGCAGAGAGAACCAGATTTTCAGACGAGGAATTGATAGAATTTAAAGAGCTTATTCTGGCGAAGTTGGAGAAGGCAAAGAACGATCTTGACTTGCTAAAGAAAACCCTGGCCAATCAGGACGGAAACGATACTCAGGACACCTCGCCCACATTCAAAGTGCTCGAAGAGGGCGCCACAGTGCTATCACGTGAAGAGGTCGGAAAGCTCGCACAACGACAGGTACAATTCATACAGCATCTGCAGGCTGCTATGGTGCGCATTGAAAACAAAACCTACGGACTGTGCCGGCAAACCGGAAAGCTTATCTCAAAAGACCGACTCCGGGCCGTGCCCCATGCTACGCTGAGCATTGAGGCGAAGAATATGCAGAAGTAAATGTCTAATGTTGCCTGTCTAATGTCTAATGAATTTTTTGTTTACGGTTTACGGTTTTAGGTTTACGGTTAAGACTTAATACCTGACCGTAAACTGTAATCTGTAAACTGTAAACCTGTTCATTAGACGGGCAACATTAGACAATAATCAACCATTTTTTCTATGTCCCTCCGATTAAAGGTATCCCTCTTCATCCTGCTGATCCTGGTGATTGACCAGGTGTCTAAGGTTGTCGTCAAAACCAGCATGTTTCTGGGTGAGAGTCATCCGGTACTGGGACAGTGGTTCATCCTCCATTTCATCGAGAACAACGGCATGGCCTTTGGCTTTGAGTTTGGCGGAAAGACGGGCAAGGTGATTCTGACGCTTTTCAGGCTTGTGGCGGTGACAGGACTGATCTGGTTCATCGGGAAGATGATCAGCCAGGGGGCGCCGGTGGGTTTTGTCATGGCCCTGGGGGCCATCACCGCGGGAGCAGCCGGAAACATCTTCGACAGCGCCTTTTACGGACTTATTTTCAGTGAATCATACCTGCAGAATCCCATGATCGAAGGGAGCGGCGTGGCTCAGATGTTTCCCGACGGAGGGGGCTACGGCAAGTTCCTTCAGGGAAAGGTGGTTGATATGCTCTATTTCCCGATCCTCCGCGGCGAATACCCCTCCTGGATACCCTGGAAAGGGGGCGACAACTTCATCTTCTTCCGTCCCGTTTTCAACCTCGCCGACAGCGCCATCACCTGCGGGGTTTTTTGGGTCCTCCTTTTTCAGAGGAAATACCTTAAGACTTTGTAAAAGACTAATGTTGCCTGTCTAATGTCTAATGAACAGGTTTACAGTTTACAGATTACAGTTTACGGTCAGGTTTTAAGTCTTAACCGTAATCTGTAAACCTAAAACCGTAAACCCCAATCTCATTAGACATTAGACATTCAACATTAGACAACTAAGGATCAGGTTATTGCCTGAACAAATCCCTCTCCGGCTTCTGCGGCTGGATGTTGATTTTCCAGATCAGGTCGACCATCGGGAAGATGGCGAATTTGGGGTCGAAGGGATAGTTTCCGTAGCTCATTTTGTAGCCTGCCAGGGCAGCGAAGCGGATGCTTTTGTTCCATATAAAATAGGCCCGGTGCTCTAAGGCCCAGGTGCGCAGGAGTCCTGATGCCAGAAAGGTGACGTCGGCCATATAATTGTAATTACGCACGATGTTGCCATCGATTCTGATTCCGGCATAGGAGAGGATCCGGGGGTCGAGGGTGCTTCCGTACATATACAACAGAGGATGGTTCAGCGGCGGGAGGCTGTCGGTGCGGGTGCGTATGCTGAATGCGAATCCGGCCTTGGCGGTTAACATGGTTTCGCTGCCGATGCGGCGGCTCAGCAACACCTCGTTGCGGAGCATGAATATATATGGAATGGTGAGGGTGTCGGGAATGAGCGGATGGCGTTCGTCCAGCGAGTCTTTCCAGGTCGGAAAGCCAAGATCCTGCATTGTTC
>CAYGOU010000139.1:0-7967 GCA_964351455.1 uncultured Porphyromonadaceae bacterium | reverse complement strand
GTATTTTGGGGTATACAAACCCAACGTACCCCTTCCCCTTTACAACTTACCCCATCTCCTTTACCCCTTACCCCTTCCCCTAAGCCATAAGAATAGCCTTTACCTTACTTTCTATCTCCTCTTTCTTCTTTCTTTAAACAATCCTCATCTCCCGTTTGTTTTTTATTCTATACCCCTAATCCACCCGATCGATGAAATTTGTCACTCGTCACATCGCCTGTCCCGACCTGTCGGGATCACTCGTCACTCTTCACTTATCCCTCCTCCTGCTCCTATTCAGCGCAACCGGCCTGCGTGCCCAACTGAGTCCTACCGGCATCGCTCCCGATTTCACCCTCACCGATCTCGAGGGTAAAACGATCAACCTGTATGAAATCCTCGATCAGAACAGGGTGGTGGTGCTGGATTTTTTTGCCGTATGGTGCGGCAACTGCCAGGCCACGGCCCCTGAAATCGAAAAGGTGTATAAGAAGTACGGTCCCGCCGGCACCGGAAAGATTGAAATGCTGAGCCTCGAGGCGGATAACGCCACCAGCGACAACCAGGTTGAGATCTATTCGCTGACCTACGGATCGACCAACCCCCACATCAACGCCACCCTGGGGGTGCCGGTGCTGTATAATATTAATTATTACCCCACCTTCTACGTCATTGCTCCCGACCGCTCCTTTGTGCTGGTGAACGGCACCAGCCAGGTGGTCTTTGCCCAGATGGAAGAGGCCATCCTCGCCGCCCCCGCCCTGCGTGAGGTCTCAAACGACATCCGGGTGCGCCATTACAGCAGTCCCAAAGGCGCCTACTGCTTCAACGCCATCCTGCCGCGCCTGCAGATCCAGAACTTTGGCAACAACGAGATCCAACAGTTCGTCTTCGAGGCCTTCGCCAATGATCTGTCGCTCGGACAGTACACCTTCAATGAGACCATTCCCCCCTACCAGCTTTACGATGCCGTCTTTCCGTGGATCACCGACATCCCGGAGGGCTGGCACACCTTCAGGGCCGAGGTGGTGTCGGTCAACGGAGAGCCCGACGGCGACCGCACCAACGATTCGGTTTCGGGCGACTTCAAGGTGGTTGACGAAGGACTGCGACTGAAGGTTGAGATCTTCACCGACGGATACCCGCAGGAGAACTGGTGGGAGATCCATGAGGGGGATCGGCTCATCGCTGAAAGACTCCACTATTCGGAGGCCTTTGTCTGGACCACCGATGAGGTGTGCATCGACCGCCAGGGATGCTACACCCTTACCCTGCACGACCGCTTCGGGGATGGATTTGCAGGCGGCCAGCTCAAGGTCACCCTCGACGGAAATACCCTCCTGCACATCGACCGGTGGACCTTCCTCAGCGCAGAGACCTCGGCACAGTTCTGCATTCCGGGTACCACCGGAATCGAAACCCGAACCCCGGAACACGAATGGACCGTTTTTCCCAATCCGGCATCGGGAGAGGTGATGATCCGGCTTTCGGCAACGCTCAGCGAAACCGCCACAGCCTCGGCCGTCGTCACCGACCTCGCGGGCCGGCAGCTAACGCCTGCAGTGTTGATCACAGAGCGCGAAACCCGCCTCGACCTCACTCACCTGAACTCCGGCCTCTACCTGGTGAAAATATCCACCCCGGATGCTATCTTTGCCCGCAAACTAATCGTTCAATGAAAACGCCCTCCATTTTAACCTTTTTAACCTTTTTATCCTTTTTATCATTTTTATCCTTTTCAACCTCTTCAACTCTCCACGCCCAGCTCCCCTCCACTCCCCTCCAGACCCTCGACGGCAAAACGGTGAAGGTGGCCGACTTTCAGAAGCCCGATAAGCCGATGGTGATTTCATTCTGGGCCACCTGGTGCCGTCCCTGCGTTAAAGAACTCGACATCTACCAGGAGAAGCTCGCCGAATGGCAGAAAGAGACCGGCGTTGTGTTCGTGGCCGTCAGCATTGACGACACCCGCAGCGCCCCCCGCGTGCTCCCCTTCGTCAAGGGACGAAACTGGGAGTTCCCCGTGCTCCTCGATACCAACCAGGAGCTGAAGCGGGCCATGAACGTCGGCAACATACCACATACCATCCTCCTCGACAGCAAAGGCAAGGTGGTCTGGCAACACACCGCATTCGCCGAAGGCGACGAACTTGAACTGATCAAACGCATCAGGGAGCTGGAACTTTAGACCACTAACCTCTTGTCTAATGTCAGATGATATGGTTTACGGATTTAGGTTTACGGATTTAGGTTTACGGATTACAGTAATATGTTTAATGTTAAATGTCTAATGAAACTTGTTTCTTGGTTCCCCCTCTCTCTTGGGAGAGGGGGCCAGGGGGTGAGGTGCTCATTGTCTCATTTTCACATTTCCTCATTCTTCATTCATCATTTTTCGCGTTTCGCGTCTCGCGTATCGCGTATCATCATTCTTCTTTTCTTGCTCTCCCCCCCCCTTCACGCCCAGGGCCGCCTCTCGGGTAATTTCGCCGTCAACGCCCAGTATTACCGGGCCGACAGCCTGATCGGGGCCGCGAGCGTTCCGCAGCGTCTGGGTGCCCAAACCTGGATGAACCTGCGCTATGACCAGGGTGATTTTTCAGCTGGATTGAGGTACGAGGGATACCTGAGTGCCCTGCAGGGTTTCGACCCCGGCTACGACGGGGTGGGCATTCCCTACTACTTTTTCCGCTATGGCACCGGGGATATCGACGTCACCGCCGGAAGCTTTTACGAACAGTTCGGAAACGGACTGGTGCTGCGGGCGTGGGAGGACAAGGAGCTGGGACTTGACAACGCGCTGCAGGGGGTGCGGGTGAGCACCACGCTGGTGCCGGGAGTGAAACTGACCGGACTGGTGGGCAGGCAGCGGCTCTTTTTCGACGCCGGCGAGGGCCTGGTGCGGGGCCTCAACGGCGATGCCAGTCTCAGCGAATGGATCCCGGCATGGCGCGAAGGGGGCCTCAGACTTAACTTCGGGGGCAGCTTCGTAAACCGCTACCAGGATGCCGAAGATCCCCTCTACATCCTTCCCGCCAACGTCGCCACATGGTCGGTCCGCACACTCCTCTCCCTGGGCGCCCTCTCCATCGATGGCGAGTATGCCCGCAAGATCAACGACCCCTCGCTCGACAACGGATACATCTACAAGCCGGGTGAGTCGCTGCTCATCAACCTCAACTGGGCCGTCGACCGCCTGGGCATCCACCTCAGCGCCCGGCGCACCGACAACATGAGCTTCAGGTCAGATCGCAACCAGTCGCTGAACCGGCTGATGATCAATAATATACCGGCCATCACGCGAAACTACACCTACAGCCTGATGACCCTCTATCCATACGCCACACAGCTGAACGGTGAAATGGGACTCCATGGCGAGCTCACCTGGCAACTGCGGGAGGGATCAGCGGCGGGAGGAAAATATGGCACCCTGCTCACCCTCAACTTCACAGTGGTGAACGACATCGTCAGAAACCCCGTGGTTGCCTACGGCGACACCCTGCCATCGCTCGGCAGGCCCGGAACCTTAGGATACCAGTCGCCATTCTTCGGAATCGGCGAGGAGAAGCTGCACCGCGATCTATCGCTTGAAATCAGCCGCCGCCTTTCACCGCGCCTGCACGCCACCCTGGCCTGGCAGCAACTGCTCTACAACCAGTCGCTGCTCGAGGGCAAGGGCGACATGGTGAGGGCCGGCATCGGCGTGGCCGAAATCACCTGGCGGATCCGCGAGCGCCACAGCCTCCGCACCGAAGTGCAGGCACTCTTCACCGGCGACGACCGCGGAGGATGGATCATGGCCCTGGTTGAATACAGCATTTCACCAAAATGGTTCTTTGCCCTCTCCGACCAGTACAACCACGGAAATCCCGATCCCGCCGGACGGCAACACTACATCTCGGCATCGGCAGGATACACAACGGGACCCACCCGCATCCAGCTCACCTGGGGCCGCCAGCGCGAAGGCATCCTCTGCGTCGGAGGCGTCTGCCGCCAGGTGCCGGCGATGAGCGGAGTGGGGGTGAGTGTGGTAACCGTATTTTAAAGGTTACAGGATGGTTACAACAGGTTACAGAAAGTTACGGGAGGTTACGGTCATGAAAATCAAAGCTAAAAACCCCGGCAAACACCTTTCGCGTATCGCGTATCGCGTCTCGCCTTTTCTCTCGCGTATCGCGTATCGCGTATCGCCTTTTCTTCTATTCGTCATTCTCCTCTCCTCCTGCGACCTCCTCCCCGAGCCCTTCATACGCGAGCCTGAGCCGAACGACAGCATCACGGTGGTGAACCGCAACGTGCTGGTGCTGGAGTTCACCGGTCACACCTGCAAATGGTGCCCCAGGGCGCACCGCATGATCAGCCAGATGCAGGATCTGTATGACGATCAATTGATTACGGTCTCATTCCATCTCGGCCACTTCGCCCGCCCGGAGAGCGGTCCCGCCTTCAGCAGCGACTACCGCACCCCGGAGGGCAATATCCTCGAAGAGTATTTTCCCTTTATCTCCTTTCCGACCGGCACCGTCAACCGCCTCGACAAAGAGGCCCTCTCGCCCTACACCTCCTGGCCGGCCGAGGCCGCGCAGATTGTGAAATCCGAATCACCCCTGCTCCTTGAGGCTGAGGCTCAGTACCTGCCGGCTTTAGGCGGAGCCAGGCTGACGGTCACCGGTACGCCGCTGGCCAACCTCGAAGGACACTACAAGCTTGCAGCCTGGGTCACAGAGGACCATATCACCGACTGGCAGAAGGATATCGACGCCGACCCCCAGGATGTGCGCGAATACCAACACAATCACCTGTTCCGCAAATCGGCGGGTGGTGTTTGGGGTGAATCTGTCGGTGAGGATAAGGAAATCCTGAAGAAAGGCACTATCTTTGTTAAGGAGTTCAGCCTGGCGCTGGATCCGGCATGGAGGCCCGAGCATTGCAACTGGGTGTACTTCGTTTACCGGACCGGCACCCTCGAGGTGATCCAGGCAGGTACCCTGACCATGACAACCAGATGAGACCATGACCAAGAGAATTACCATCCTGATGCTGGCGATGCTGATGCTGGCGGGCCCCGGCGCCCTGGCACAGAGCCTGAGGCTGAAGCATGCCGGACAGATGGTGTCAAACGATACCATCTACGTCAGCGGATTTCCTGAAGACAACCTGCTTTCGGTGCAGGTGGCCGTGAACAACCGCACCGACCTGTCGCTCGACGTTAAGGTGCGCAAAAACGTCATCTCCAGCGTTGCGGGATCCACCAACACCTACTGCTGGGCAGGGGTCTGCTTTCTGCCCACCGTTACCGACTCACCGCTGTGGGTCAACATCCCCCCGGGGGTCACCGATTCAACCTCCTTCGTCGGAGATTACCAGTCGAACGGAAACACCGGCACAACCATCATCCGATACAGCTTTTACAACACCGCCAACCCCTCCGACCAGGCGTCGGTGACCGTCTTTTATACCGCCAGCTCTTCATCTGTTGATGGACAGAGGATCAGCAAGCCCTGGTTCAGGGCCTATCCCAATCCGGCCGACCGCCAGCTTTCGGTGCTCATATCCGACCGGGCGCGGGGCACCGTCAGCGGTAAGCTGATCAACATCCAGGGACAGGTGCTGATGCAGGAGAAGGCCCCGGTTGAGCGCCGAAACTGGAACTGGAACACAGGGGGACTCCCCGACGGAATCTACTTCCTCGATGTGAGCGACGAGGGCGGCTGGCGCACCGTTCAGAAGATCTGGATCCGGCACTGATCCAAAAAAGTTTCACATTCTTCATTTTTCTCCGTTGCCTGACCTATTTTTACGTCACCTGAACGTAATCCGGCAACTATGAAATTACCCATTAAGGGCCTGGTGATCCTCTTCATCCTGGCCTCATCCTCCCTGACCGCACAGGTCAGGCTCCCCGCCATTCTGGGCGATCACATGATGATCCAGCAGCAGAGCACCCTCACCCTCTGGGGATGGGACAACCCCAACCAGCAGATGGCCGTCACCCCATCGTGGAGCGGCCAGACGGTACACACCCGCTCGAAGTCCGACGGGCGCTGGAGCCTGAAGGTCAGCACCCCCCCGGCCGGCGGTCCCTTTGAGATCCTCATCAAGGGCAGCACCGAAGTGCTCATCACCGATATTCTTGCCGGCGAGGTGTGGCTATGCTCAGGACAAAGCAACATGGAGATGCCGCTCGAGGGGTGGCCCGGACAGCCCATTCTGGGGTCAGAAGAGGCCATCGCCGGCGCCAACTACCCCGATATGCGCCTCTTTACCGTCACCCGCAAAACCTCCTTCACGCCACTCGACGACTGCGAGGGCCGGTGGGTGGTCTGCACCCCCGAAGCGGCGGCCAAATTCAGCGCCACCGGATATTTCTACGGGCGCGAACTGCACCGGAGGCTCAAGATCCCGGTAGGACTCATACACTCAAGCTGGGGCGGCACTCCGTCTGAAGCCTGGACCAGCCAGGAGTACATCAGCCGCATACCATACTTCCACACCTCCGAAGGGGTGTGCGAACCTTCGGTATGGCTCGGCGACCGGCTCAAAAAATATGAGACCGCAGAGAAAAAATGGCTCAGTGAGGTGGGATTCACCCTGCCCGCAGAGGCCCCCGCCTGGTCACGACAGGATTTCGACGACAGCGAATGGATGGAGGTGGAGGTGCCCAAAGCATGGAAAGAGACCGGCATTGGCGAATTCGAGGGCATCGCCGATTTCAGGGTCACCTTCAAAGTGCCCAAACGGTGGATCGAAAAGGGAGCCCTGCTTTCACTGGGCGTGGTGGATGAGATGGACCAGACCTACATCAACGGCGTGCTTGTGGGATCACAACTGCGGGTATCCGACTGGCATAAAAAACGTTTGTACGAAATTCCCCCCGGATTGTTGCAGAAAAAGAACAACGTGCTGGCCATCCGTGTGGCCAACACCTCGATGGCGGGAGGATTCACCGGCGAAGCCGCCGACCTGAAGATCTCCCCGGCAGGGAGCAGGGTAACCTGGCAGCCCCTCGCCGGCAGCTGGAAGGCACGCAGGGGCGAGGCCTTCGCTAACCTCAAACCCGCTCCCGTCTGCCAGGGGTGCTGGGAACCCTCGGTGCCAACGGTTCTCTACAATGGCATGATCCACCCCATCCTCAACTTCACCATCAAAGGCGCCATCTGGTATCAGGGTGAATCAAACCGCTACGACGGTGAGCTCTACAAGAAGATCTTTCCGAATATGATCCACAACTGGCGCAACGACTTCAACCTGGGCGACTTTCCCTTCTATTTCGTACAGATCGCTCCCTATACCTACCGCGACAAGCACAGCACGGGACTGCTCCGCGAGGCCCAGGAGTACACCTACCATACCGTTCCCAATACCGGCATGGTGGTGACCCTTGACATCGGCCACCTGACCAACATCCATCCGCCAGATAAGCAGACGGTGGGCTGGAGGCTGGCCCAGTGGGCCCTCAACCGCGATTACGGCATGGATCACCTCTATGTCAGCGGTCCGCTCTACAGCGAACACATCGTCGAGGGCGACCGGATCAGGATCTTCTTCACCAACACCTGCGGAGGACTATACAGCAAGGACGAGGAGCTCACCTGCTTCACCATCGCCGGCGCCGACGGCAAGTTCTACCCCGCAAAGGCCCGCATCGATAAACTCTCGGTGGTGGTCTCGGCACCCGAAGTGACCGAGCCGGTCGCCGTCAGGTTCGCCTGGGAAAGCACCGACGTGCCAAACCTGTTTAACATGGCAAGGTTTCCGGCGGCACCGTTTAGAACCAAAGAATGGTTACAGTAAGTTACAATAGGTTACAGTTGGTTACTGTCTTAACCAGTAACCAGTAACCAGTAACCAGTAACCAGCACCTCACCCCCTGGCCCCCTCTCCCAGGGGAGAGGGGGAACCAAGTAACAAGAAACCAGTAACCAGCAACCAGTAACCCGCAACCCGCAACCTGCAACCCGCAACCCGCAACCCGCAACCTGTAACCA
>CAYGOU010000138.1:0-7983 GCA_964351455.1 uncultured Porphyromonadaceae bacterium | reverse complement strand
GGATGCCATCTCCCGGGCCATTTCAATCCTGGTGCAGGGTGACGAGCTTGAGCCGAGTATTTACGGGGCCCTGGATGTGATCGGGCGCGCCACCAACGTGAACCGGGTCTATATTTTTCAGAATCACAGGGATCCTGCCTACAGTATGCCGCTGATGAGCCAGCGTTTTGAATGGACCGACGGAACCGTCAGCGCCCAGATCGACAACAAGTATCTTCAAAATCTTCCGTATGAGCAGGTTTGTCCAAGGTGGTTCGAGATCCTTTCGCGCGGAGAGCTGGTGGTAGGCAACATCAGGGACTTCCCCGAACAGGAGCGGATCGACCTCAGCGCTCAGGATATAAAGTCCATCCTGGTGGCCCCGGTTTTTATTGACAAGAGCTTCTGGGGCTTCATCGGTTTCGACGATTGCAAGGCTGAAAGGCAATGGAGCCACACCAAGGAGCAGATCCTGGCGGCCGCAGCAAATACCATCGGTGCCGCATACATGAGGAGCATCAACCAATCTGAACTGCTTGCGGCAAAGGAAAAGGCTGAACAGAGCGACCGACTCAAATCGGCCTTCCTGGCCAACATGAGCCATGAGATACGCACCCCGCTGAACGGCATCCTTGGGTTCACAAGCCTGCTGACTGAGGAGGATGATCTGCCGGTTGAAACCAGAAACCATTACGCCACCATCATAAACCGCAGCGCTGAGAATCTGATCAGGATCATCGATGATATCCTCGACATCTCAAAACTCGAAACAGGACTGGTCACCATGGTGATCTCAACTTTCAGGATCAATGAGGTGCTTCTTGACCTGCATACCCTGTATATGCATAAGATGAGGGAAAAGAAGAAAGGACAAATCTCGCTGGATCTTTTAAATCCACCCAACCAGGTTATGGTTCACGCTGACCGGAGCCGCCTGAGCCAGGTTTTTATCAACCTCCTCGATAACGCCCTGAAGTTTACCCACGAAGGTTCGATAACCTTTGGTGTTACGGATGTCAATGAGCATCGGATTGAATTCATGGTTAAGGATACCGGAATCGGCATTTCCCCAGGCAGGCAGTCGCTCATTTTCGAGCGTTTTGCGCAGGCCAGTGAAGAGATTTCTCACACTTACGGGGGGGCAGGACTCGGACTATCGATCGTCAGAAAGCTCATCGAGCTGATGAATGGTGAAATAACCGTTGAATCTGAGCCTGGAAAAGGGTCAACCTTCAGGTTTTTCATTCCCCAATAAGTCAGTGTCAGGCTAAAGGGTCCGGCCTCCCTCCCGGGGGGTTATCCGCAAACCTTTTCGGTCGGTTCAACGTGGATGGTGGCTTCGATGTTGAGCCGCTCACGGATCTCATCTTCAATCCGGGTGGCGATTTCGTGCCCGTCGAAGATCGTTTTCGACCGGTTCACCTTGATGTGAAAAGTGAGTTCGCGGTGGTTGACGTAATTGTGGATATGAAAGTGGTGCGGTTCAAGATCGCATTCAGAGGTTGTGGCTACGATTTCACGGATCTCCCGGATCAGATCATCCGAGGGCTGTTCTCCCAGTATCCTGGTAATGGCATCCTTTGAAATTTCATACACCGCATAAAAAAGCATCAGCGCAATGATCAGTCCCAGCAGGCTGTCGATCCACCAGGCCCAGTTACGCACAAGAATGCCGATCAGCACCGCTACGGATGACAGGGCGTCGCTGCGGTGGTGCCAGCCATCGGCCTTTACCGCTGTATTTCCTGAGATTTTTCCCAGTCTGAAAGCATACTGGGCAAGGCCCTCCTTCACAAGGATCGAAAATATGGTGACCACGATGGCCACCACCCCGTAGTTTGCCGATTCGTGTGCCTTGAATTGCTGAACCGAATCGCGGATGATGTCGTAGGCAATGATTCCCAGCAGGAAGGCGATGAACAGGGCAGCGATCTGCTCCCACCTGCCATGTCCGAAGGGGTGCCGTTTGTCGGCTTTTTTACCCGACAGCCTGGTTCCTGCGATCACAATCACCGAACTGACCGAATCCGATAGGGTGTGCCAGGCGTCAGCGATCATGGCAACCGATCCCGATACCGTTCCGGCCCAGAACTTCAGTGCGAATAAGCCGGCATTAACAATGACCGAGACCAGCCCCTCCTGATAACCTGCCTTTTTGCTGTCCATGAAGCAGCAAATTTAGGTGATTCCGAGATTATAGATCTCCTGCACCTGCTTCAGTTTTTCCTCAAAATTGATTTTCAGATCGATAAGCTCCCCGGTACGGACGTCGAAAACCCAGCCGTGAACCTCAGGGTACCCTTGTCGGATAAAAGATTTCTGCACTGCTGCTGTTTTGATGATGTTGAAGCACTGCTCCTCGACATTCAGTTCAACCAGCCTCCGGTAGCGTTCATCCCCATCCCCGATGGCATTCAGCTCCTGGTTGTGCAGTCGGTAAACATCCCGGATGTTCCTCAGCCATGGATTCAGGATTCCAAGATCCTTTGCCTGCATCGAGGCCTTCACTCCGCCACAGTGGTAATGTCCGCAAACCATAATATGCTTTACATGAAGGTGCTCTACGGCATAATCGATGACGCTCATGACATTGAGGTCAACGTTGCTTACCACATTGCCAATGTTGCGGTGTACGAAGACCTCCCCGGGAGCAACGCCCATCAGCTCTTCGGCGGTCACCCTGCTGTCGCTGCATCCTATGTACAAGTAATCGGGATCCTGGCCCCGCGCCAGCTTCTCAAAGAATTCTGAATCGGTGGCCTTCTTTTCCGCTACCCATCTGCGGTTGTTCTCAAAGATTTCATCGTAGGTTATCATGCTGTGGTGTTATGGATTCTAAATGAACGATAGGCATAAACAGCGACCACCACCAGGCAGATCAGTGGCAGTACGAACGAGAAGTTAACTTCGGGAATGTAACCCAGAAACTTAACGTCGCCAAATCCGTCGCCTCCCATGTCAAGTATGCGACCCTGGAGCGGGGGCATCAGGGCTCCGCCCACGATCGCCATCACCAATCCTGCCGATCCCAGCTTCGCCTCGTCTCCCATGCCCCGGAGGGCGATCCCGTAGATGGTGGGGAACATGAGCGACATTGTGACCGAAATGCCAACCAGGCAGTAAAGACCGCTGATGCCGGGCAAAAAGATGGTGCCCAGGGTCAGAAGGATTCCGGCGAGGGCATAGTTGAACATCAGCCTCCCCGGATTGAAATACTTCAGCAGGAAGGTACTCGCGGCCCTGCCCAGCAGAAAGGCCCCCATGGCCGCCATGTTGTACCAGGTGGCGGTGAGCTGTGCGTCGGCCGGCCGGCTGGCATTGAGGTGGTCAACGTATTGAAAGATGAAGGTCCAGCACATGATCTGGCAACCCACATAAAAGGCCTGGGCGATCACCCCTTCGCGATACCGGCGGTTGCGGAACAGCTTTCTAAAGGTGGCCCCCACCGGCAGGCTCTCCTCTTCTTCCCTTTTGGGCATTTTCACCAGGGCGATGATCACGAGGATCGCCAGCACCAGCACTCCGAGGGCGATATATGGACCGCTGATGAGGTTCAGGTCGTTGGTGCGGATCAGCGCCTGTTCTGCCGCCGGCAGGGAGTCGTAGATGAGAGATCCCTTTGCCTGCAGCATCTCTCCTGAGCTGCTGATCACGTCCTCGGGGTGAACATCGTCTGACTGCAGTGCCTTGATCACAAAAATCTGTGCCACCATCATCCCCAGCAGGGATCCCACCGGGTTGAACGACTGCGACAGGTTGAGGCGCCGGGTGGCGGTTTCGGCAGGACCGAGCGAAAGGATGAAGGGATTTGAAGTGGTCTCAAGAAAAGCCAGTCCGAAGGTCAGAATGTAAAGGGAGGCAAGAAAGAAACCGAACTTTTCATACTGGGCAGCCGGAAAGAATAGAAAGGCCCCCGTGGCATATAGTGCCAGTCCGAGCAGGATACCTGCCTTGTACGAGAACTTTCGGATGAAGAGGGCAGCGGGAATGGCCATGGTGGCATAGCCGCCGTAAAAGGCCAGCTGAACCAGCGCCGCCTCAAAGTTTGAGAGCTCACGCATCACCTTCTTGAAGGCCGATACCATCGGGTTGGTCAGGTCATTGGCGATGCCCCACAAAAAGA
The DNA here is from genome assembly GCA_964351455.1 of uncultured Porphyromonadaceae bacterium. GTDB lineage: Bacteria > Bacteroidota > Bacteroidia > Bacteroidales > UBA12481 > JAGHDB01. The sequence goes on along the minus strand of CAYGOU010000138.1, from coordinate 3,881 downwards.
AGAGACTGGTGATCAGGATGAAAACAAACAAGAAGCTTCTGGGTACGAGGGGTTGTGCGGTTTTCATAAAGTAAGCGGTGGGTAATCAACTGAATGTTTCACAGCTTCATCTGACATCCGGGTCAGGCATTGCCCGACAGCTCCTTCAGGGCGGTGACCAGCTGATCCAGCTCGGCAGGAGTGGTGTATATGTTGGGAGTGATCCGGCATCCGTGCACCCCGGCACCATCGATGGGTGCGCAGTAGATTGCATATTTTTTCATGAGCAGGTCACCCAGTTCACCCGGTTTGATCCCTTCGATCCCGACGTTGGCGATCCCGCATGAGCGGGCCGGATCCTCCGGAGTGTTCACCAGGATACGCGGAAGCTGTCGAACCTTGCTGGTCCAGTATTGCTGAAGGTAACGCAAACGTGCCTCCTTGCGACCGGCCCCGACCATCTGGTAATACTCAATGGCGTCGGCCACCGCCAGGTCGGTATGCACCGGATGGGTGCCGATGTGGTTGAGCCGGTATATATCGCCGGGCTTCAGGTCACCGGGAGCCAGAAGCGGCCATACCTGCGGAATTTTTTCCTTTTTTACCCATAAAACACCCGATCCGAGCGGAACACTGAGCCACTTGTGCAGGCTCGATCCAAAATAGTCGCAGTGCAAATCGGGAATCCTGAAGTCGATGTGTGCTACCGTGTGCGCTGCGTCGACCATCACCTCAACCCCCTTGCTGTGGGCCATGTCGCAGATTTTTTGCACCGGCAGGATGTGTCCTGTTATGTTGATCATGTGGCAGATCATCAGCAGGCGCGTCTTCTTGTTGATGGCAGAGGCATAGAGGTCGACGATCTCCTCGTCAGACTCCGGATGCAGCGGTACCGACACCACCCGGTTCACCACGCCATGTCTTTGGGCAACCTGCCTGAACATGTTCAGCATGGCAGGATAATCCTGCTCGGCCATCACCGCCTCATCCCCCGCCTTCCAGTCAAGTCCCCCGATGACCATATCGAGCGATTCGGTGGTGTTGCGCGTAATCACCAGCTCATCCGCTGGCGATCCAAGGAGCTCAGAGAGCTTCTCGGCCATCCGGCGCTTGTTGTCGAACTGCACCGTCCTCATGTAATAGGATCCCTGGTAGTTGACCTCCCTGAGATGGCCGATGTACCGCTCAAGGGTCTGCTGCGGCAGAAAGCAGTAATACCCGTTCTCAAGGTTTATGTAGTCGGGCTTCAATTTGTATCCGCCGCGCACCCGCTCCCAGAAGGTCTCATCCGAAGCGGTTGCCGAAGCCGGCAAATGCTGGTATTCTGAAAGCCAGTTTTCCAGTCCCTGCACCTGTGGCACCGCCGCCAGGCTCATCACACCGAGACTTTTTAAAAAGGTACGCTTGTCCATGGTTGTGTGTTATGGGTTGATAATCAGTTTTTTGACAGTTTGATCGCTGCCATGAATCAACTTCACGAAATAGACCCCACGCGGAAATGCTGCGGTTTCAATCACGAACGACCGCCGCGATTCAGAACCGGCCCCCGCCGATTCACGCCACAAGATCTTTCCGTTTACATCATACAAAACCACCTCAACCTGCTTCCCGGCTTCTCCACCGGTTTCAATATGCACGAGGTCTCGTGCCGGGTTGGGATATATCTTTACCGTCAGGGGGAGCCTGGTCTCAGCGATGCCGGTCTTGTAGGCCAGCGGAGCGTGAGTGGCATTCAGGATGGGCCGGTAGCCGGAGTTTGAACTGTAGACCTGCAGGAGTCCGACGAGAGAGAGGTTTCTCACCCGCCAGAGGCTGCTGGCCTGAATGGTGGTTGACCAGATGTAGCGGTCGCCCCTTTTCACCGATGACGGGATGATCCCCGAGCGCCCCCATGATCCGCCAATCATCCTCCTGACCACATGATTGTATTTGTACCCGGGAAGGGGATCGCCGGCACCCTGAAGCTCCCGGTAGGGATCCGAGGCGCCGCCGTTGAAGAAATTCCGCTGCTGCCATTCGGCACCCGTACCAGAGAGACTGTCCTCCAGCACGTAGCAGTTGACCCGAAGATCCCCCTCAAAATCGATGATGAAATCCACCACCAGGTCAATTTTCCATTCGCCCGTTTCAAGGTCGAAGTAATTGTAGAGGTTCAGTTCGGCCGGTGTAAAATCCGGATCCATAACATCCATGGCTCCCTTCCACTGCTCGGGTGCCATGTCTACGGTGTAGCCGGCCGGAGCCGCCCGGTTCACGAAACCACAGGGCACCCCGCTGACATAGGCGCTCATCACCTGCGAAGCCTCCAGGATTTCCATCGGGTCGCCGGTGTGTATGGCCACCAGGATCGAATTCGGATAGACCGGCTCAACCACCTTTTTGTAAATGATCGGGGCCCTCGGACAGTATCCGCACCAGGTGCCGGTAACCTGTTCAATCAGGAAGTTCTTGGGCGGGAATGATTCAACCACCTGGATCACATGACGCAGGGTGTCGGAGCGTGGCTTTTCATCTGCCGCTCCGTTAGGACCGGAGATCCATATCGTAATGTGAATGTCATCCGTTCCGCTGACCGTCAGTAGTGTGGGGTGGGTGAAACTGGTACGCACGCTTTTTACCACACTCATATCCTGTTTCACATAACTGTGAACCTCCCCGTCGCCGGCCTGCCAGCTGATGGTGAGCCGGGTCAGCACCTCTGTGCCGTTGTTGCGGATCACCCCGGCAATTGACAACCGGTCACCGGGCTGTGCATACTTACGGGTGCTGATCGATTCAAGAATCGCATCATGAACCGCCACCTGACCGAAGCTTTGAAGCGACAAGAGAAACAGCGGCAAAAGAAGAACGAGGCGGTTTGGCTTCATATGAATATTGTCTAATGTTAAATGTCTAATGTCTAATGTTTGACCCGTAAATGTAATAATCCTATTCCTTTCCATACCTGCCACCCGTCACATCGCCTGTCCCGGTGTACCGGGATCACTCGTCACTCGTAACTCGTCACTCCCCTAAGCCATTCTCCCCTCCGTAAACCTTACCCGGTCTCCCGGCTTCAGCTGTGCCAGAAGGTCAAGGTCGGCGCTGATAATGCAGGCGATGCGGGTGTATCCCCCGGTGGTTTGTCCGTCGTTCAGCAGGATGATCGGTTTGCCGTCGCCCGGCACCTGGATCGTTCCGGGGACCACCCCCGATGAAAGAATGTCGGCACCCGAAGCATGTCCGATTGGCGGTCCCTCGAGCCGCATTCCCATGCGGTCGCTGCTGACCGACACCGTGTAGGTTGCGGTGAGGAAGGTCTGCAGTCCTTCGGGCGTAAAGCGCGAGGCATCAGGACCGGGAATGAAGCGAAGCGCCGCTATCTCATCCGGTGACCCGTCACCTGTCACCCGTAACCCGTCACCTGTCACCCGTAACCCGTCACCTGTCACTCGTAACTCGTCACTCGTCACTCCTAACCCGTCACCTGTCACTCCTATCCGGTCTCCCGCCTGCAGCGCCCTTCCGTTGAACCCGCCGAGGCGGCCGCGGAGGTAGGTTGATTTGCTGCCCATGACCCGGGGCACATCAAATCCACCCGATACGGCGAGGTAGCTTCTCAGTCCCTCCTGCAAACCGGCAAAGGAGATCACATCTCCGGCCTTCACCTTCACCGCCTCGCCATTTTCAAACTCATTGCCATTCAGCAGGGGCCGCATCCATGCACCGGTGACCGCCACGGTGGCCTCAACACTGAATTCAAGCACCGGTCCTTTGATGGTCATCTCAAGCACGGCCTCCCCTTCGGGATTTCCTGCCAGGATATTGGCCCGGCGCATGGCGCTGCGGTCGAGCGCACCCCCCGGCGGCATTCCGAATGCCTGCCACCCCCGTCGCCCTTCATCCTGAATGGTGGTGAGGAA
>CAYGOU010000137.1:0-8007 GCA_964351455.1 uncultured Porphyromonadaceae bacterium | reverse complement strand
CATCAAAACCCTTCCGAACGGACATACCTGGGTTGCCACCGATGGCGGCATGAACCTCACCACTGATTTTTTTACCAGCACAGCCAACCACACCGCACGGGTCAACGGCATCCTGGGTTCTGATATGTGGGGCTTTGACCAGGGATGGAACGAGGATCTGATCGTCGGAGGTCGCTACCACAACGGCAATACCGCCATTGCAGATTTTTACCAGTCAAAGGCCCTCAGGCTGGGGGGTGCAGAATCTCCCACCGGATGGGTCATGCAGGGCAAGAGCCGGCACGTGGCCTTTGACGATCTTGGCAACGGATGGATCCTGCCGGCTACCGCCGAGGGCAAGCATGAGGGAAGGTTCATCTTCAGCAAGCATCCCAACATGGATGAATACGGGGGCAGGAGAAGCAACCTCGTGACCCATCCCAACTACTATGGGGTGATGTTTGTGGGTGAAGGCAACAGCATCTGGAAGAGTGAAGACATGGGGGCCTCATGGGAAAGTATCTTCACCTTTCCCGACCGGGTCAGGTACTTTCAGATCAGCTACAGCAACCCTCAAGTGCTTTATGCCGATGTCGTAAACCGCGGTTTGTACCGAAGCGGAGACGGAGGATACACCTGGGAGGCCAAAACCTCACTGACCCGCAGTCCTAACGGCAACGCCAACTGGCGGGGCAAACTCTTCTTTGCCATTTCGCCCTATGATGAGAACAGCATATATGCCTGTCTCCAGAACGGGACCTGGAGTTCAGACCTCGGAAAAATATTTCGTTCTGAAGATGGCGGAAACTCATGGACAAACTGGAGCGGAACCATGACCGGATACACCAAGTGTCTGGTTATTCAGCCAACATCAGGCGGAGAGGATCTGGTATACCTTTTCACAAACTCAGCCAACGGAAGACCCGCCAGGGTTTACTACAGGAAGGAGGGTATGGATGACTGGGAAGAATTCAGCGATGAGTATCCTGCAGGCATGCATGTAAACATGGCCCTGTCTTTTTTCCGCGACAGCAGGTTGCGGGTGGCAGGTACCGGAAGTGTCTGGGAATCACCCCTTCAGGAGCCGGATTTTGAACCGATTATAACACCCTGGGTTGAACGCCCGCATTTCAACTGCATGCTCGACACCCTCCATTTTGACGACCACTCAATGCTGAACCATGATGGAGCTGGCTGGCACTGGGAGATTACGCCTGAGCCCGCATACATCGACGATCCGCACAAACGAAATCCTGCTGTTGTGTTGGGCAGTCCTGGCAGCTACACCGTCACCCTGACGGTAACCAGCAATGGCAGACAATACTCTGCCACCCTGCCCGGGATGGTAACCACCACCACCTGTCCTTCTGTCGGCGACTGCACCAATCCCGCAGACCTTCCAAAGGAGCCCTGGAGGCTTGTTTTTGTCGACAGTCAGGAGGCTGGATTTCCGGGACTTGCCACCATGGCCTTCGACGGCAATCCCAATACCATCTGGCACACCCGGTGGAGCAACGGCACCGACGGATATCCTCACCGGATGATCGTTGATATGGGCGAAAGATACAGTGTACATCGCTTCACCTATCTGCCGCGCCAGGATGGGGTCAACGGCAGAATCCGGGAGTGGGAACTGTATATCGGGGATGATCCCAATGACATGGGAAATCCCATCGCCAGCGGAGAGTGGCCAAACAGCTCAGCGCCCCAGACGGTGAAACTGGATGAAACCCGGTCGGGTCGTTACTGGATGCTGGTCGCCCTATCGGAGGTCAATGGAGGTCCCTGGGCCTCGGCAGCAGAATTCACAGTGACAGGATGCAACGGAGACACATCAGGTAAGCCAGATCAGTCGTTAATAAGGCATTTGCGGGCATATCCGGTGCCGGTTGCTGATGTTCTGCATCTGGACCTTCCGCCAGGCAGTGGTTACACCTATGAGGTTATGACTGGATCGGGCAGCCTGGTTGCAAGCGGTGAAATCGGTCACAACGAGGAACCAGTAATTAGAATGAATCACTTAGAAGGTGGAACATACTTCATCCGCATCCAATCCACGGAAGGGATCACCTTTTGGGTGAAAGTGCTCCGTCAGTAAGACAAAACCCCGCTATTCAGAAAACATGTCCATGTACCTTCGGAGAACAGGTTCTGCAACTGCGAGGTCTTTGTGGCGGATGTAGAGATCGGATACCGATGAAACGCCATCGGCGTATCCTCCGAGGATACCCGACTGAAAATCGTTTTTGATCATCGACTCCACCCCGGATTTCAGCAACTCGGCCTTTATGGTGAGGCAACTGGCTTCAGACCCGGAGTATACGATAATAAGCTGGTCGTTCTCGTTCATATCACAGGTCAGGTTAGTCTCACCAATATAATAAATATTTTTCAGAAAATCGTATTTTACGCCTCACCAAACAGCACCATGGCGAAAGGCAAAGTAGCGATTCAGGAAACCCACTCGACGGTATGTCCGAGAAATTGTTACAGCACATGCAGCCTGAGGGTCAGGGTCAGTAACGGACGGGTGACAGGGATTGACCCCCATCCGGCCAACCTGGCCACACCAGAGGGACCATGCATCAAGGGCCTGGCCTATGTTGAGCGGGCAAACTCACCAGACCGGATTCTATACCCCCTGAGAAAGAACCCGCGGGGAACGTTTGAAAGAATCAGCTGGGATGAGGCCCTTGACGAGATCACCCACCGGCTGAAAAAATACAGGGAGGAGTCTGGTCCTCATTCAATACTCTTTTTTGCCTCCAGTGGCATGTCAGGACTGCTCAACGGGGTTTCAACGGCCTTCTGGCGGATGTTCGGAGGGGCCACCACCACCTATGGCAATCTTTGCTGGCCCGCAGGACTTGAGGCCACCCGTCTGACCCTTGGGGCCAACAACCACAATGCTCCCTGGGATCTTGAGCATGCCAGGCTGATTCTGTTGTGGGGAAAAAACCCGGCCGAAACCAACATACAGGAGATGCTTCACATTGGCCGCTCCATCGACCAGGGCGGTCGGCTCGTGGTACTGGATCCGAGAAGGACCGAATCGGCCGAAAGAGCCGGGCTGCTGTTTCAGATAAAGCCGGGCACCGATGGAGCTCTTGCCCTTGGGATTGCGCGGGAGTTGATCCGGCAGAACTGGACCGACCGGGAGTTCATCGACAACCATGTTTTGGGATTTGAGGAGTTCAGCAGGTCGCTGACCCCGTACACCCCTGAAAAAGTTTCAGAGATTTGCAGGATTCCGGCAGAGGGGATCATTGAGCTTGCCAGGATGATTGGAACCATAAAACCGCTGACCATCATTCCGGGTTACGGATTGCAAAGGTACCCCAACGGGGGACAAACGATGAGGTGCATTCTGGCGCTGTCGGTGCTGACCGGAAACATAGGCAAAAAAGGGGCCTGCTGGCATTATGCCAACCTGCAGAGCTATGTGTTTGATGAGCTCAAGGAGCCTGAGTGCTACTATCCGGGCAGTGAATCCTCCTGCTTCAGGCGCCGGGTTTCCGTGGCCAGGCTCGGTGAAGATCTGATGAAACTGCAGGATCCACCGGTGAGGATGATCTGGGTAGAGCGGGGGAATCCCCTCACCCAGAATCCAGATTCAAACAAAAACCTTGAGGCATTCAGAAGGGCTGAATTCAGGGTGGTCATTGAGCAGTTTATGACCGACACCGCCCTGGAGGCTGACCTGATCCTGCCGGCCAAAAACATGTTCGAGCAGAGCGACCTGGTGGGATCATACTGGAACCCCTATGTGCAGTTGAAGCAGAAGGTCGTTGAGCCTGCGGGAGAGGTTAAGCCCGAAACCGAGGTGTATTACCTGCTAGCCCAAAGGCTTGGATTTGACCCTGAGGAGATCGCCCGACACATACCCGAACCTGGCGACCAGGCGATTGAGGATTACCTGAAGAGGCACCTTGAACCCTTTCCGGAGCTCAGCTATGAGAAGCTCCAGGCTGGACCCCAGCTTGCCGGGATTTACGAAGAGATTCCATTTTCAGATGGCCGCTTCCCCACTCCGTCAGGGAAAATTGAACTACTGAGCGACGAGGCCGCCACAAGTTGGGGCGTGGCCAAGCTGCCCACCTACGAGCCTCTGCCCGATCGGTCCGCCGACTTCCCTCTGCAACTGATGTCGCCCAACTCGCGCAACCGGATTCATTCGCAGTTCGGTAACCTTCAGGTAATCAAACAATTTGAACCTGAGGCACAACTGATGATACACCCGGCGGATGCCCTGAACAGAAGAATAAAAGATGGTGAGATGGCAGAGATTTATAACAGCCGGGGAAAAGCGAAAGTAAAGGTCATTTATGACCTGGGATTGAGGAGGGGTTGTACGGTGCTGACCAACGGCCTCTGGCACCAGGATGGGGCGAGTCCGAACCTTTTCACCACCGGAAAGGAGACCGACATGGGACATGGAACCGCATTTCACGACACCTACGTCGAAATAAGAAAGATCAGGAAATGAACCGGAGTGCCTTCATATTCGACTTGAACCGCTGCGTAGGATGTATGGCCTGCGTGGCAGGATGCTCGATCGAAAACGGCACCTTGCCGGCATTGAACTGGAGGGTGGTCAGCGGACATAACCTGATCCGGCACCCTGACCTGCCCCTGTTTCACTTTTCGCTTGCCTGCAACCATTGTGAGAAGGCCCCCTGCATGGATAACTGTCCTGCTCTTGCCTACAGCCGGGATCCGGTCACCGGCGCTGTTATCCACCATGCAGAGGCATGCATTGGATGCAAATACTGCACCTGGGCCTGTCCTTATGATGCTCCAAAATTCAACCATCATGCCGGGGTGGTTGAAAAATGTGATTTCTGTACCCACCGGATCCGGGAGTATGAGATTCCGGCCTGCGTCGAGGCCTGTCCCGTTGATGCCCTGGGTTATGAAACCACCAGGGAATATCATGACCAGGAATTGGTGCCGGGATTTGTCGACAGGGGCCTCCGGCCCGCCATCAGGCTCATTCCCCTCAAAAACAACAGGGATACACAAAAGGTTTTGAACCTCGACCGCGACGATCAGATCGCTTCCGTGGTAAAACTGGTAAAAAGACCATCCTCCAAAGTCAGGCTCTCCCAGGAGTGGAGTCTTTTGGTATTCAGCCTGCTGGCAGCACTGATGTCGGGTGGCATGATGGCGCATCTGACAACAGGATTTCCTTTGCGTTTGAATGAATTTGCTCTGGCCGGAGCCGGCGGCATGCTGGTCTCACTGCTTCATCTGGGGAAAAAGGGCAGGGCATGGAGATCGCTGCTCAATCTGCAAAAATCCTGGCTCAGCAGGGAGATATTTTTCTTTTTGGTGTTCGTGGCGGCCGGGATCATGCAATATTTCTGGCCACACCCCTCCCTGACCTTCATCACCAGCCTTGCCGCCCTTGCCCTGATGGGTTCGATTGACTGGGTATATAACCTACTCGACAGAAAGGAGCCCATTAAAAGCCATAGTGCGATGGTACTCATGACGGGCATTCTTTTCTACGCCTGGTTCAGCGGTTTGTTTCTGCTACTTTTGGCAGCGGCCACGGTGAAAATCGCTCTTTATGTATTCCGGAAGGTCTTTTACATGGTCAAAGGAGAACCATGGCGACCTTTGCTGTCGCTGATAAGGCTTTCTGCCCTCACAGTTGCCATCTTAAGCATTTATTCTGACTGGTCTCTGTCAGGATGGATGGTTTTTATAATGATATTGGTCGGTGAACTGACCGACCGCGCTGAGTTTTACCTTGAAGCCGGGGTAACTACCCCTGAGGGTGCACATTATCAACAAATGAAAAACCAACCCCTTGAAAAAAAGAGCCGTTAACGCATCGCAAACTCCCTTATATCGGGAGGCCGGATTCAGGCTGCAGGATGCAGCCACCACGAAAAGCGCCTTCGAAGAGGAGGCATCCCACCCGCATGAGCCCAGACATTACATCTATTCGAGGTACCGAAACCCCACCGTTGTGGCCGTTGAAAAACAGATCATGGAGCTGGAGGGATCGGAATGGGCCCTGCTAACGGAGACCGGAATGGCGGCCATCGATGTGGCCGTCTCCATTTTCCAGCGGGGAGCTGACACCCGTCCCTGGCTCTTCTTCAATGAGATCTACGGGGGCACCCACTCTTTCATTGACAAGGTTTTAATACCCAGAAGAGGACTTGACATCCATCGCTACTATGCCAATGGAGACCGTTATGATCTGGCCCGCCTTGAAGAGATGATTGAGCGGATCCGGCCTGAATTTCTTTATTTTGAGGCTGTTTCAAACCCCATGCTGATAGTGGCCGACGTCAGGGCGATCATGGAGCTGGCCGCAAAACACCAGGTCAAAACCATCGTCGACAACACCTTTGGCACTCCATACCTTTGGAAACCCCTTGAAGACGGGGCGACGCTGGTCATCCACAGTGTTACCAAATATCTGAGCGGACACGGTAATATTACTGCTGGTGTTGTTTGCGGGAATGATCCCGTATTGCTCAGGGAGGCCATCGAATACCGCAAATGGGCGGGCCATTTTCTGAGTCCCGATGATGCCCACCGCCTGGGCGATCAGATTAAAACCTTTGAACTCAGGTTCAGCAGGCACTGTGCCAATGCCCTGGAGATTGCTGGATTTCTGAATTCACATCCCATGATGGAAAAGGTTCTGTATCCGGGACTGCCGCAGCACCCCACTTACCCTGAAGCCAGGAGTTTGTTCAAAGAGAAGGGATTTGGGGGCATGATCACGTTCGACCTGAAGGGCGACAGCCCGGAGCATAAAAGGGCGAGGTGTGAGGTTTTTGTTGCCGCACTTGAAGAAAAAATCCCACTGGTTCCGACCCTGGGTGAGGTGGATTCGATCCTGGTACCGATTGAAGCGGTCTGGGGTACCAAATACCCTGAGCCCGGGATGATCAGACTATCGGTGGGAATTGAACCGGCTGAACATATCATTGAATGGCTTGAAAATGCTCTGAAAGCAGCTTACAGGGCATGAGGCCGGCTTGCCGGAATCCAGGTTTTTTATCAATCCAATTCACCCGGCAAAATACCATTCAATTTGGGTAATATATTTTCTTAATGCCAGACCGGATGTTCTTAGCTTTATCGTGCAATCTATTCATAGAAATGGTTTAACATTTGGTTGTGGTTAGGATAAGGCTGCTTTAAAAGGCAGCCTTATTTTCTTCAGAAAATTTATTAATTTCGCGGCCGGAATGCATAATCCTCGCAATCAACCAGTTTCTGAGAAGCTCAGCAAAGAGGCACTGCTTAAGCACAACAAATCCCTGGTGTTGAAAACCGTTTGGGACAACCGGGGTATTTCAAGACTGGATATCAGCAGGAAAACAGGACTGAGCACCGCCACCGTCTCCCGGCTCGTCGACGCCCTCATTCAGGATCATCTGTTGATCGAGAAGGAGCTCATTGCCGTTCCCAAAGGGAGGCCGATGAAATCGGTTTACGTGAATGGCAAGAATCATTTTCTGATTGGGATTGACCTTGGCACCACCTCCATCAGGGGGGTATTGACCAATCTTACCGCTGAGCCCATCAAGGAGATTGAGGTGATCACCGAATCACACAAGGAGCCTGAGTATGTTCTCAATAAGGTTGCAACCATCATTCACAATCTGGCCAACAACAACCTCGTTGACCATTCAAGGATCATTGGTGTTGGAATTGCAGTAGCCGGAATTGTCAATCTGAACACCGGTTTTGTTGAGTATTCACCTGCCTTCAACTGGAGAAACGTCCCCTTTCTGGCCTATTTATCCTCTAAGGTTCCATTCCCGGTCTATTTCGACAATGTGAGCCGTGCCATGGCCCTCGGTGAAATAACCTTCGGGCACGGACAATCATTTAACAGCCTGATCTGCATAAACGTAGGATACGGAATCGGTGCCGGGATCGTTCTCGGAAAGAAATTGTTCTACGGTACCGACGGAATGGCCGGTGAGTTTGGTCACATTCCTGTGAGTGGCGATGAATCGGTAGCCTGTACCTGTGGCAGGCATAATTGCCTGA
>CAYGOU010000136.1:0-8017 GCA_964351455.1 uncultured Porphyromonadaceae bacterium | reverse complement strand
CTGACCTCCAGCATCGGGTTTTGTCCCGTTACCCGGTGAACCCTGATCCTGCGCAGTTCAGAGGTGAGCCGGTCGACCATGCAGGCCGCCAGCTCATCGACCTCCTCGTGCGAAGAGAAGCTTGACTTGAAGTAATCCCACGTTTGCCGCTTGATGGCGGCGTATTCATTCAGGGCATCGGTGTAGAGAGGAGGGAGCAAGGGGGGGGGATTATGGATTACAGATTACAGATTACAGATTACAGATTACAGATTACGGTTATGGGTTATGGGTTATGGGTTATGGGTTGTCAGTTGTCAGGTTCTCGCCTCTTCTTTCGCGTATCGCCTATCGCGTATCGCCTCTTCTTTCGCGTATCGCCTCTTTCTCAATCCGAACATAGTAATTTTTACCATGTGGATAGTTATTACCATTACCGTTAAGCAACAACAGGTCGATGTAGGCTTCATCTGCTGAGGTTCCGCCGCGGGGAGCCGCAAGGTAGAGGTATATGCCGTCGATGTCGGGACCCTTGAGCCGGGTGAACTTTCCTGTATCTCCCTTTCTGAAGTAGAGTTTGTCCCAGCTGCTGCAGAAGTAATACATCTCGCCGTCGATCTCGAGCATCCTGATCCAGCTGGTTTTTTTATCGGTCAGGCTGATCTCTTCGCGCATCCAACCTGAGCCTTCGCGGGTGGCGTGGATAAAGGTGTTCAGCCAGGGATCGCCGGGGTCGGTCCGGGTCTGGTAGATCAGGTGTATCCGCTGTGCATCATCCTCATAAATATCACTGTTCTCAACCAGCTGGGGCCGCGACGGGGCCAGGGCGTGCGACGACAGGTCAGCCATGCTCTCATGTCTCCATGTCCCATTGCTCCGCTCGAAATAATGCGTCTTCTGATAGAGGGTGGGCTGGTTCTCACCCGTCCAGTCGTCCTGTATGGCCAGGATTCCGGTACCTGATCTGCCGGCCAATACATAGGGATAATAGTAATCGCTCCCGAGCTGGTATCCGGCATACTCCATCTGCCACTTCTGCCATCCTGGCTCGAGGTACCATACCTGGTGCGACCGGTTCAGTCCGAATGACACCACAATGGTGCCATCCCGTCCGATTGAGGCCCCTACCCTGATGTTGACCGTCTCGCCCTGGTATTTGCCATCGTTGTCGATGATGATCTCCTCCTGATAGCTGGTGATGTTACCGGTGGCGGCATCCGGAAACCAATAGTGCTTGAGTCTGCCGTATGAGCCATTCTCGTTCTGATCGGTGTAGGTGGGTTCAAAGACGATCAGGTGCACCACTCCGGTTGTGTCGATCAGGATGTTACCCGGACGGGAGGTGTTGAACCCGGCCCCCTTTTGCCAGGCTCCGTCGCCCTCCTTTCGGTAGATGACCAGTTTGGATGGATTCGCAGCGTTTGGATTTTGGTTCGTATCGAGATTATCGTTCTCGACCACGTACATATAGACCACCTCTCCGTGCCGTACGATCTTACTTTGGTTATAGCCCCACCAGGTGCCGTTGGGACCGTGGTGCTTACTTCCGGGAATCTCTTCGTAGAAAAAATCTACGGAATCGGGAATGAGGTCCTTGATGCACCCTGAAAGCGCAAAAGGGAGGAGGAGGAGGAGGAGCAGAATGCGAGGCATGGGACTTGTTACTTTTACTGGTTGCAGGTTGCAGGTTGCAGGTTGCTGGTTGGTTTCGCTTTTACCACCACCCCCTCTCCCATGGGAGAGGGGGTATGGGGGAGAGGCGTGGTTACTTGATTCTGAGCTTTTTCGTCATTTCAATCCCCTCTCCCGGCACTGGCATGGCGTTCAGTACCTTGAAACTCATGCTGATCTCTTCACCGGATTCTTTGCGGATGTTGGTGAGACGCACAGAAACCGAACTGTTCGCGCCCAGGAAGACCGATTTTGGGGTGACGCAGTCGCCGGAATCGAGTCCCGACAGCTTCATCGGAAAGTCCGAGTGGTTGTTCAGAACCACGACCGCCTCTTTTTTGCTGTTGAGGGTTATGTTGGGGTCGGTCATCCCCAGAGAGGCTTCGAGCAGGGGACGCATGAACGCTTCGGGACCTACCAGGGTATCGTTGAAGAGTCCCAGGGTGCGCCGCTGGTCGAAGGCCTCACGAACCCCCTCAATGCTCCGCTCTTTGGCAAACACCAGGGTCATCGGTCTCCGTTCGTTGCGAAGGGGGTCATATAGAAAGTCGATCGGACCGTGAACATCGGAGTTGGCGAAAATGGTGAGGTTCTTGTCGTATGCCCACCGGTGCACGATGGGATAAAACTCGGTTTCATTGAAAACCTCAATCCCATGGAGCCATCCCTTTGCATGGTACTCATCGTGAATCGGAAACCAGCGGGTGGTGTCGGGCTGCTGGGCCTTCCACCCCGGGTGGTTCCAGATCAGAAAGGCATTTTGCCTGGCCGCGGCTTCGAAGGCCTCATGCACCTCTTTCTGTTTGAGGGCATTCGCATCGGTGATAAAAAAGGCGTTGAAATGCCCGGGAGGCATCGACCGTGTGATCTCGGCCGCGTGAATCAGCAGGATTCCGTATTGGTCGGCGACCGGCTTCGCAATTTCGTAGGGTCTGTTGAGGTCGGTGCTCACATCCTTCTGATAGGGGTTATACTCAAGATGATCTGTGATGGCGATCACATCCAGTCCGTCGCGCCAGGCCTCCTTCACCCTGTCGGAGGGCCATACCGAGCCATCCGAGAAGGGGGTGTGCATGTGAAAATCGCCCCTGAGGGTAATGTAACCCGGAATATCAGGCAGACGATAGGCGGTGCGGGTCTGGGAGAAGGCTGCCGTCATGCACAACAGGAACAAAAAGGCGGTTAGCGTTGTTTTCATATTTCAGAATTATGATTACACATTACGGATTAGATTATTGTCCAATTAACTCATTTCCTATTTGACAAAGGCACATTGACCCCAAGAAAAATCCAGTTGAATATGGCACCATGTTTCCAGAAATCCAGGTGCGCATCTCCAAGCATCTGCTCAGGATCACGATTTTTGTAAAGGTATCCCATGAGATCAATGGCCGGAATTTCGATGAAGGGAACTCCAAACAAGGTAAACCGAAACCGACCTGAAACAGAAAGACTTACAGCTTTCAGGTCATAATTTTCCTGAACCATCCGATTATGAAAGCTCCAGTGGTTGTATCCGAGGCCCAGCGATACGATGGGCTCAATCCATAACTTTTTGATTACCCAGCGGTGGTAATAATCGGCGTAGAGCCGTTGTACATTCAGGTTGCCGGTCACCCCGGTGAAATCTCCTTTGTAAGCCGGTGACGGCTCCCTGAGGTGTTTTTCGCTCAGTTCAACGTTCATCGAGGTGAGGTGGAAACCCCAGTGTTTCCCATTCTCCTGCCTATGCGAGAAACCGGCAAATGCCGTATAGTTTTGGGGCCCGAGATTCATGAATGAATTCTGGGCAAGCTCAATGTACTCGATCCCGACGAACACCGATGTCTGACTTTGAGCGTTGACTCCCGCCTCAAGTCCTGTCATACAGGCAAATAACAAGAGCCATTTAATCAGCCTCTCCTTTTTCATAACAAACAAACTAAAATCTTCCTGCGAATTCATCCAGCACCCCGATCACCCTCTCCAGCATCTCATCGTCGAAATCGAGATGGGTCACCATCCGGATCGTCTGGCGACCGGCGGCGTGTACCAGGATGTCATGCCGTTGCATATGATCACAAAAATCCTTTTCAGTCATTCCCTCTTTAAGTTTGAATATGAGGATATTAGTCTCCACCGGCATGACGCTCTCTGCCCAGGGTTGCCGCTTCAGTGCTGCTGCGAGGGTTTGGGCCCGCCGGTGGTCATCTTCGATCCGTTCAACATGATGTTCGAGGGCGTATAATCCCGCTGCGGCCAGGTACCCGGCCTGCCTCATCCCGCCACCGAACACCTTGCGCACCCTGCGTGATTTCCGGATGAAATCGGAGCTGCCCAGGAGCAGCGATCCAACCGGGGCCCCGAGTCCTTTCGATAGGCAGATCGAGATCGAATCGAACAGCGCTCCATAGTCGGCCGGCTGGGTGCCGGTAGCGGCCATGGCATTGAAGAGGCGCGCGCCGTCGAGGTGAAAACGAAGGTTGTGAGCGTCACAAACGGCCCTGACCGAGAGTAGATCCTCGTAGGCATAGCAGGCACCGCCACCTCGGTTCATGGTGTTCTCAACCGAAACCAGCCGTGTCACCGGCCGGTGCACATCGTCGGGATTGATGTTCGCTGCAACCTCATCAGGGTTGATCAGTCCCCGCTCGCCCTCGAGCAGGCAGACCGATACGCCCGAATTGCGCATCATTCCGCCTCCTTCATAGAGGTAAATATGAGAAAGCCGGTGACAGATCACCTCATCCCCCGGGTGGGAATGCACGTTGATTGCTATCTGGTTGGTCATGGTGCCGGAGGGACAAAACAGGGCAGCCTCCATTCCGAAGAGTTTGGCCGCGTATTCCTCAAGGGCATTGACAGAGGGGTCATCGCCAAACACATCGTCTCCCACCCTGGCCGAAAACATGGCCTCAAGCATGCCCTGGGTGGGACGGGTAACGGTATCGCTCCTAAGGTCGATCATGGTCATTTATTTGCACAATTATACAAAAGATTACCGTGGATTACCTGATGTATTCGCGTACGATGGGGAGGTCGGCTTCGGCCCAGTTGAGCTGCAGCAGCCGGCATTTTGAAAGCCACAGGTATTGAATATGCTCCCTGAGCCTGATCTTTCCGGAGGTGACCGAGCACAAATAGGGAATCAGCCGGATGGAGGGTCCTCCGGGATATCGGTACTGGCTCACGGTCATCGGCTCCTTGATCTCGATCCAGATATCAAGCTCTTCAAGGATTTCGCGGATGAGGCAATCCTCTGGCGATTCACCCGGCTCAATCTTTCCGCCCGGAAACTCCCACTTCAGCGGCTGATCCATCTCAGGCGACCGCTGCACACACAGCACCTTACCGTTCCGCTCGATGACCGCACAAGTGACGTTTATCGTTTCAACCACCGTAACCTCCTGTAACCTTTCCGTAACCTCCCGTAACCTGTCTGTAACCTGTCCGTAACCTTTCCCTCACCCAACCTCCTCCAGCTCCCGCATCACCGCCTCGATCTTTTTCACGCTGAGGCCGAAAGCATCGATCAGCTCAGGAACCTTCAGCAATTGCGAACAGGTGACAATGCCCTGGCTCATCAGTTCCTCCTTCTGAACTTTGTTCAACTGGCTGAGAATGGTTATGGGGTAAATTCTTTCGCGCTCAATGATCTCCTTAAGTCCTTGTCCTGCCGGATAATCCCAGGCCAGCAAACTGAGACCGCTGCAGCGGCCAAAGTCGATCGAGTCGGATGAGAAGCGGGTGTTGGTTGCCACCCAGCCTGAAAACCTGAATCCCTGAAATTCGGTCATTGCCGAGCGCCTGGCGATGATGTCGTCCATGCGGGAGCGTACATAAAGCGGAACCTGCACACTCACTGTGCGGCCCTGATCGTAGTGATACTTGCACTCAACCAGGTGCTGCTCAAGCCTGCCGGTGGCTATCACATCCACTTCGTGCGATACGCACCTGCCCTCAACCATCTGGCCAACCTGAACCGAAAATCCCCGCTTCTCGAAGATTCTTCCCACCAGGTGCTCGAAGGGATATCCGGTCGGACCCATCTCCATGATTGCCTGCTTCAGCCGGTATCGGAGTCCCGACATGCGGTGGCTCCTTTGCAGCAAATAAAAGGCGCGGGCATAGATTTTTTTGGTGCTCACCCCGTCGCTGATCCACTCCAGTATGTCAGCAGTGATCTGATCTACCAGCAGATCACCCGCTCCTGCATTCCGCAATGAGAGCCGCAGTTTTTCAACCTCGAAAACCTGTTTCTCTCCCGATGCCTTCGTAACCAGTATCTGCTCCTTCATACCCGTAACCTATTGTAACCTCCCGTAACCTACTGTAACCTTTCCCCCAGTTCAAACGCCATCAACACCCCACCCCTCCGCACATACAGCTTGCCATCGTTGATCACCGGGTGGGCAAAATGCTCATTCGTACCCTTCGTAATTTTGAATTTTCCCTTCACCTCCATGTTCAGGGGGTCGGCGGTGATCAGCATCATATCACCCCGTGTGGTGTAGTAATAGAGCATCCCGTCGGCGGCAATGAGGGCCCCGCTGCCAACGCCCAGAGTCATACCCGGTTCGCCGGTCAGCGCATTGACACTCATCAGGTTGGGCTTCGTGGCGTTGCCACCATAGAGGTAATCTCCGATCTTGACAATGCCCCCCATGTAGCTGTCGAACTCCTTCAGGCGCCACACTTCTCGGATCGATGAGCCGTCGGGCGCCAGTTCGAGCTTCACGCCGCAGTTGCCGTCGCCTGCCGCGTAATAGATGAATCCATCCTCAAAGAGAACGGTGTTTGAGTGGGTGTCGCCCATGCCTGGCCTTCTCTCTTCAACCGGGGTATTGTCCTGTTCATGCACCCAGAGCAGCTCGCCCGTTTCGGTGTCGAGTCCGAGCATTTCGTAGGCAGTATATGTTACCAGGATATTTCTCTCCGGCAGGCGGATGACCTTGGGTTGATTGTAACCCGGTCGCTCGCCCCGGCCGCTGCTGATCCATAATATTTCACCGGTGAAGCGATCAAGGGCCACCACGTTGGTGTCGCGCCCGCCCGGGGTGCAAAAAATCCTGTGCCGGTCGACCGCCAGCGCCTCAGTGTGGCCAAAAAGCGGGAAAACACCGTTCAGATCCTCCATCATCCCGATCGTCCACTCCTTTTCTCCGGTGTGACGGTTGAAACAGGTGATCCTGCCCATTCCCGACATTACGTAAACCTGATCGCCGGCAATGGTGGGGGCGCAACGCGGACCCTTGTAGTTCTTCATCCATTCTGTTCCGTAGTCACTCTTCCAGAGCAACTTACCTTCGAGGTCGAAGGCGAAGAGGATGCCGAGGCTGTCGGCCTCGCCCATGATGTACATCCCGTCGCGGGTAAACACCGGAGATCCGTATCCCTGTCCCAGTTCGCCGAATTCCCACACCAGGGGCGGTCCATCCTCCGGCCACTCTTTAAGAAGATTCTGGTCGGGATAGATACCTGCGCGGTCAACCCCGCGCCATTCATACACATCGGTGTTGGGTCCCTGGCATGAAGAAAGGGCAAGCAGCAGTGCAATGGCTGCAAACAGACTTTGAAAAGATTTGGTCATGGTTTGGATGGATTTTGGTTTCATTCGATTAAGGTTTGAAGGTACCAATATCAGGCTCACCGTCAGTCTGCCGAACGAAAAAAATCTATAAAATGGCCTGATCAGCGCAGCCTCTCTTTGTTGCCCCTGAGATATTGCCTGGGCCAATCGATCTCAACTCCCAGTTCGCGTGCAGCATCCATAGGGAACCGGGGGTTTCTTAGCGATTCACGGCCGATCAGCACCAGGTCGGCCTGCTCTTTCTGCAGGATCTCCTCGGCCTGGCTGCCGGTCAGGATGAAGCCCACGGCGCCTGTCGGGATGCCGGTTTCGCGCCTTATCCGTTCTGCGAATGGCACCTGAAAACCGGAAGCTACCGGTATCTTCGCAAGAGGGGATAGTCCCGCTGACGAGGTGTCGATCAGGTCGACCCCAAGCTCCTTAAGTTTGAAAACCAGCTGAACGGTTTCGTCGGGGTTCCACCCACCCTCAATCCAGTCGGTGGCCGAGAGCCTCAAAAAGAGGGACAATTCAGCGGGCCATACCTCTTTTACCGCTTCGGTCACCTCCAGCAGGAGGCGGATCCGGTTCTCAAAGCTGCCTCCGTAGTTATCCTTCCGGATGTTGCTCAGCGGGGAGAGGAACTCATGCAGCAGGTATCCGTGGGCAGCATGGATCTCGAGTACCTGAAACCCTGCCTCCAGCGCACGCCGTGCGGCGGATCTGAAATCCCCGATCACCCCGGTGATGCCGGCGACGTCGAGAGCCTGCGGGGTCGCATCCTCTTCGAAGAAGGGGAGAGGGGATGGTACGACTCTT
>CAYGOU010000135.1:0-8208 GCA_964351455.1 uncultured Porphyromonadaceae bacterium | reverse complement strand
GAACACTTCAAATGGCCAGGGAGTACCCCTTCCAACGCTTACAATGGTTCCTTCAAAAAAGCAAAGGGAGGGGTAGAGATAAACCGCATTCTGGTTCGGCAGATTGGGTGATGGTCTTATCGGCAAAACGTATTCCGTCTGGTGATCATAGCCCTGGCATTTTACCACCTTGAGACTGCAGCGAATTCCCCCTGACAACCATCCCTCGCCATTGATCATCCCGGCATATTCGCCTATGGTCATGCCATGAACCACCGGCACCGGGTGCATCCCCACAAATGAACGGTATTTATCCTCCAGAACGGGACCATCCACATAAAACCCATTTGGATTTGGACGGTCGAGAACTAAAAGCGGGATACCCAATTCGGCGCAAGCCTCCATCACGTAATGCAGGGTCGAGATATAGGTGTAAAACCGTGCCCCCACATCCTGCAGGTCGAAAATGACCAGATCCAGGTCAGCCAGATTCTCTTTGGAGGGCTTGAAACGATCCCCGTAAAGAGACACTACCTCAATTCCGGTTTGGGGATCTTTGCCTCCATGGATTACTGCCCCAGCCTCTTCGTTGCCCCTGAACCCATGCTCAGGCGCAAAAACCCGGATCACATCAAAACCAGATCCCTTGAGTGAATCAACCAGATGTACCGAACCTATTCGGGAGCTTTGGTTGGCAACCACACCGATGCGTCTCCCTGACAATTCATGAAAATAGGTTCCGGTAAGATCGGCACCGCAACTCACCTTCACTTCTTTTAGCCTGACCGGTTCTTGTGCATACAACCCTGATGAAAAAAGGGAGACTGCCATGGTCGCATACATCACTTTTATTAAAGCAAAACCTGATTTGCAGGCAAAATTGCACAAGGGTTTAAATCGCTTCATCTTTTGTACTTTTGTCAGAATCTCACCGTAAAGTTGTGAATTTCGAGCTATTTATTGCAAAAAGGATCTCTGCCAGAAAACCGGGAAAAAAGAACGGAGTGAGGTCTCTGGTCAACATCTCCATGGTGGCCATAGCCCTTAGCATTACGATCATGATTCTCTCTATCTCCATTTTGGTGGGGTTTAAAAAAGAGATAAAAAGAAAAATATCCGGGTTCAGTGCCCACATCCAGGTCTCCAGACTTACCGGTGAAAACTCACGTGAATCCCAGATGATGAAGTTGGATGAAACCTTCCTGAAGAGTCTAAGGTCACACCCTTACGTTGCCAATGTCTACCCCTTTGCCACAAAACCAGCACTGTTGAAATCCGGAACCGACCTTCAGGGAGTGGTGCTAAAGGGAGTTGACAGCAATTTCAGCTGGGAGTTCTTCTCCTCCTATCTCCTCAGGGGAAGGTTGCCCGACCTGAGAGACAGCTCCAGTCTTGATATAATGATTTCAACAGACCTTGCCAACCTGCTAAAAAGGGATACAGCCGACCGGCTTCCAGCCTATTTTATTGAAGATCCACCCAGAATGAGGCCTTTCAGAATTTCGGGTATATACAGTACAGGACTGGCCGAGTATGACAGGATGTACGTTTATTGTCACCTTCAGCAGATCCGGATCATCAATGGGTGGGAAACCAATGAAGCTGGTGGGATCGGTATCATGCTTCTTGATCCGGATAGGGTCGATAGAGTTGCCGGGAGGATCAGGTCTGAAAACATGTTTCTTCCTGGTAATGACCAGGAACTTGCCGAGGTTCAAACCATCCGTGACCTGGCCCCCGGATTTTTTGATTTCCTGAGCCTGACAGATACCAATGTTTGGGTGATTCTTAGCCTCATGATACTGGTGGCCGGTTTCAACATGATTTCCGGACTCCTCATACTCATACTCGACAGAACCAGAATGATCGGCATTCTCAGATCTCTGGGAGCTCAGGTCTATTCACTTCAGCGGATTTTTCTCTACCAATCTGCATGGATCATCGGCAAGGGTTTGATTCTTGGCAACATATTGGGCATAGGACTGGCAGTCATCCAAAAGCAATTCAAACTGATAACGCTCGATCCTGAATCTTACTTCATCGATTCAGTTCCCGTTTTTCTGAATCCCTTGCATCTGGTGTGGCTGAATGTGGCAACACTGGTCTTGACTCTGCTGATGCTGATCATTCCCTCACGGATCATTTCGAAACTGAGCCCTGAAAAAACTATAAAATTTGACTAAATTCAGCCTTTCCCCTTCACCATGACAAGCAAAAATTTTGATCCTGTACGGAACTACGAACTGACCAGGAAGGCGATCGGTTATGTCCCGCTTGAGCTGGCCACAAAGAAAGATTGGGAACGAATCGGTTTCAAGTCAGGACTTGAAGTACACCAGCAGATCAACACACGTGAAAAGCTCTTCTGCCATTGCCCGGCAGGAGTTTACCACTCAGACAACGATTACGACGGCGAACTGATCCGTCATATGCGCCCAACCCTAAGCGAGATGGGAGAATACGACGGAACCGCATTGATGGAGTTCAAAACAAAAAAGGAGATCATTTACCGGATCAACAATCTTTCGGCCTGCACCTATGATATCGACGACACCCCTCCCTTCAGAATCAACCCCGAAGCACTTGAATATGCCTTTGAGATCTCACTGGCATCCAAACTGAACATAGTCGGAGAGGTTCACATCACACGCAAGCAATACCTTGATGGTAGCATCCCGACAGGATTTCAGCGTACCGCCATCCTCGGTGTGGAGGGAGAGATCGAAATATCAAATAAAAAAGTGAGGCTGATCCAGCTAAGCATAGAGGAAGATTCATGCCGCGAAATATCCGACATCGGACATACCAGAATCTACAAAACCGACCGTCTTGGCATGCCACTCATCGAAACGGTCACCTATCCGGATCTTGAGACTCCTTATGAACTGAGGGAGGCTGCTGAGCATATCCGTTTCCTGAACCGCAGCACCGGCAAGGTCAGAACCGGCATGGGCGCAGGCCGTGAGGATGTAAATGTCAGCTGTACCGGGGGAACCCGGGTGGAAATCAAAGGACTTTCACACAACCGTTGGATACCCAGGCTCAGCCACAATGAGGCTTTCAGGCAATTTGCACTTCTTCGGATCAAGGACCTGCTGAATGATCATCATCCCTCAGGAGAGGGATGGGAAATGTCATCCCTTGAACTGCTTCCCGACAAAAGTGTTATGAATGATGAGCTCTTCAGGCAGGTTAGAGTGGCAAACCACAAAATCTGGGCAGTCAATCTGCCAGGGTTCCGCGGCATTCTTTCACATTTCACGCAACCAGGCCGAATGTTCGGAAACGAAATCGCCGAACGTCTCAAGGTGATTGCATGTCTTGAATATCCAAACAGCATCCACTCCGAATCGCTTGACCATTCGCAACATACCGAGCTCTTTCAGTTTATCAGAAAGAAAACCCATGCAGGGGAGCGTGATGCCCAGTTCGTCTTCTGGGGACCAGAGGCCGACATGGTCACTGCCCTTGAGACCATCGAAGAAAGATGCCTAATGGCTTTCCGCGAGGTTCCGCGTGAAACCCGCAGGCCGCTGCCCGATGGAACCACCCTGTTCGAAAGGGTGTTGCCAGGGGCCGACCGGATGTATCCCGACACCGATTCAGCACCGATCCCGATAACAGACGAATACATAGAAAACATCAGGAAAAGAATTCCGGCACCGGTCTCCGACCGGATCGGCCAGATGCGCAATTGGGGAATCCCAACAGATACTTTTCATTACCTGCTCAAGAAGAACATGGTTCCCCTGATCGAAAAAATTAATTCCGACCTGGGATTCTCCCCAAAATTTCTTGGAACTTTTTTAGGACATACCCTTAAAAATGTTGAGGGTAGGCATAAGTCACACAAATCCTTTAATTACGACCTCCTTTACAATCTGTTTGCCTACTTAAAAAACCAGAAGCTCGACAAAGAGCTTGCCCACCCCATGCTTCTCCTCCTGATTGAGCATCCCAAAATGGACTTCCCAAGCATCCTGACGAGCCTGAAGTTTAAGAAACGAAGTTGCGACGAACTACTTGCCCCGGTAAATTTCCTGATTGAGAAGTTCAAGGATATCCGGATTTCCTGTGGCAACGAAGTAATGGTGAACTGGCTGATGGGCCAGATCAGGAATCAGGCAATCGGGAACATCCCGCTTAGCGAATACAGCAAATTGATCCGCAATCAGGTGGAGGCTGAAAACCATGAATGAAGATTTTTTCCAGGGATACCGGGGCGAAGCGCTTGAAATCCTAAAGAAGTTCAATGTTAGAGTCTGGGGAGTTGCTGAATTTGAAACTTCAAGGGGTTTTTTTAAGGGAACCGTTCTCCCCAGGGCCGAAAACGACGATGATCAGCACATAGTAGTGAAGATCGCTACCGGGTATAACATCGGGATCGCCACCCGTACCATCCAACAGGTAAAGGAAGTCAGTTATTATAAGGCCAATTACAAAATTCCGGAGAAGGAATTTCCCTACACCGAAAACCTTCCCAAGGTCAAACTCATCGGTACCGGAGGCACCATTGCCAGCCGGCTCGATTACAGAACCGGTGCCGTGATTCCGGCCTTCTCCCCTGGTGAACTTTACGGTGCTGTTCCGGAGCTGGCTGACATTTGCAATCTTAACACCGAAAAGGTTTTTGCCGTTTTCAGCGAGAATATGGGGCCTGAGCAGTATAAGGCTCTGGCCATTGCGATCAAAAAGGAGATTGAAAACGGAGTTGACGGCATTGTGATCGGACATGGAACCGACACCCTGCATCACACCGCTGCTGCACTCTCATTTATGGTACAGAATCCCCCCGTACCCATTGTACTGGTCGGATCACAGCGCTCATCAGACCGCCCCTCATCCGATGCCGCACTCAACCTGATGCACGCCTGCTATGCTGCCGGACACGGTGACATTGCAGAGGTGATGGTCTGCATGTTCGGTCCCACCTCCGACGAATATGGGTTTTTGCACCGTGGTACCCGGGTACGAAAAATGCACAGCTCCTATCGCTCTACGTTCAGAACCATAGGAGACACGCCCCTGGCAACGGTCAGAAGAGGAGAAGTCAAACCCATCAAAAAGGATTACCACCATCGTCGGAAGGATCGTAACGTTGAGATATTTCCCTATTTTGATGAGCGGGTCACCATGATCTACTTCTATCCCCATATGCACCCGAATGTGATCGATTCAATGGTCGACCTGGGATACAAGGGTATCATCATCATTGGTACGGGACTCGGTCATGTCAACAAAGAACTCTACCCGGCCATTGAGAGAGCCACCGCCCGGGGAGTGGCAATCTATATGACGGTACAGACCCTCTGGGGATACGTGCATATGTTCGTCTATGAAACCGGAAGGGTGCTCATGTCAATGGGTGTGATTCCTCTTGAGAACATGCTTCCTGAAGCAGCCTTCATAAAACTTGGATGGGCACTTGGACAAACAAGTGACCTTGAAAAGGTAAAGGAGATGATGCTGGCTCCGATTATTGATGAGATCACCCGTCGTGAGCCCTACAACGGATACCTGGTATATCAGGGAGGTGTTCCGGAGGTGGAGGATTTCATCCGGAGATACAGGAAGTAAAGATATCTTCGAATTCACTGACTATCATTGCAGTTGCTCCCCATATGCAATGACCGCCCGCATGGTAACAGGGAGCCTTGACCCTATACCCAGGCCTCCTGAACAGAGCCGTTTTTCTGTTTTCGGGGTGAAACAGGAACGGCACGCTGACTGTTATGATATCAGCCACTTCTGCTGGCTCTGGAATAAATTCAGGATGATGATCTATAATCCCTACAAAGGGGGTAATCATATTGTGACTATGGGGCACGTGCAATGGCGTCATCTGTCCGAGTATCCTGACACTGCCGGGATCCACACCGATCTCCTCCCTGGCTTCCCTGAGCGCGGTATACCGTAAATCAGTATCCTCAGGATCCATGCGGCCTCCGGGAAGGCTGATCTGGCCACCATGAGGACCGCTCAGACTGCGGTGAATGAAAACGGTATACCAGCCTTCATCCTTAGGAAAAAGGAGCAACAGCACGCCACTCGGATGAGAACGGGCAGGATCAGAAATCCATCCCGGCGGCTGTCGAAGTTTCGGTGCCATTCTGAACTGCGCCGCTTCACCGGGCAGGTTTCCCTGAAGGGCATTTAAAAGTCGGCATTCTAGGTTATCAGTCATAGAAATGCCAGAACAAACCATATTTAAGGTGGGGCTGCTGGTAAGGATGGTGCAGGGCCGCAAAAGAATTTCCAGGAAAGAGTGGCTGGAGTAAATGATTATATTGGATGAAAATCCGGGTTCGTTTGATCTTGACCTGAGCAAAGAGATCCAGCATCGGGTAGTTTCCCAGCATGCGTTCCTGCTGGAGGTAAAATAATCCTGTTGCAGGCATCCAGGCATAACCCTTCCATGAAGTGGTAAAGCGACTGTCAATCCCATATTCGAGTTCCATTCTGCCGCCGGTCACCTTAAAATGCAGATTATGGTGCATCCAAAGGGCCAGGCCACCTATGCCGATGGGAAGGGGAATATTCTCATCGCTGCTGTACTGGGCGGTGAGATGCAAAAAAGCATTGAAGGGTCCGGCTATGAAGTGCTTGTTTAGTTTTAATCCGGAAATTAAACCGCTTTTCAGCGACTGCTGAGGCATGGCCTCCGAATCGAACCAAATCCAGTGATTCACGAGATGCATATCAAGGTGGATGCTGAACCTTTGGTCGGGGATCTCAAAGCCAGCCTCCCCACTAAGCGCGGATTGCTTGATAAAGTTATGGTCCCATCTGAAGTGGTTTGAACTATACCGGTTTAACAAAGGGTTTGGTGTAGCGCTGAGCATCTTAAGGGTCAAGCGCATTCTGGCATCTCTTTTCTTCATGGGCAGTTGCACCAGCCAGGATGTTCGGAGGTCCATATCTCCCGATCTCCTGCCCAGGATGCTCCATTCGGCATCAATGCTAAGTTCATGCTGATTCTTAGTCCAGTTTGCCCTGGTGATCCATCCGACATCCGCTCCTGAGAAACTCTCATCCGCAAAACCGAACCGGTACCATGAGGGCCTCAATCCTACAAGTAAGGCAACGGGCTCACCCCGAATTTTTAACTTACTATAAGACAAAAGAAACTGGTTATCAAGTCTAAGAAATCCTACCGAGTCATGGGTAGTGGTGCTGTCACTCCAGATCTTGGTGTAAAATCCGCTTAGCGGTCTTCCATCCTGATAAACTCTGTATTCTGAATCCAGGGCGAATCTGTGCTCAAGGGTTAATCCGGATTTTTGAGTACCAGGGGCATCATCAACCAACAAAGAATCGGCCACGGCCAGGGTGTCGGCTGGCGTTTTGCGAGGCCATTCTGACAGGTTGAACTCCTGAATCGCGATCAGATTCAGAAAACGGTTTTTTGAGTTTGCCTGGTCAAGACGTACGGTCAGCAATTCAGGGTAACGGCTTGAAGCAAGGTCATCATCCGATCTTAAACCTCCATTCTCCTGCTGTTTCTGGGAAACCGACGACACATGGCTGTAAAGTTATAATGATCTTTTTCGAATGCATAATGGAGTGCAACATCCGTTAGAGCGGTCTCTTGCTTGGCATAATGCCCTGGTCCTGAATAGTATCGAAGAGTGGCCGTCAGATTGCTATGGCGGCTAAAATTGCGGGTGTAGAGAGCCCTGACAGTCTGCCCGTGACGGTCCTCTGTACCTCCTGAGTTGAAGTTTATAATAGAAAATGGAGACTTGATGCGATGTAAAACAACCGGTTTGCTCTTCATCGTATGGATTCGAGCAGCCCTCAGAAAGGGGATTTCGAAGAAACCAGGAATGCCATCAAAACGATTGACTAGGGCGACAGACCCGGTGTTGCCCAATTCTGAAAAGGAATAATCGTCAGCAAACAGAGGGTGGTGCCGGAAGCTGAAGAGGAGCTGTGTATCGATTGGCTGCAGGGTTGAACCCAGGGCGTCAAGGAAAAAGGCCTGTCGGGAGGGTTCAGAAACCTGTGCGATCCCACAGTTGGGGAAAAATCCAGGCAGAAGTAGGATAAGGATTATGAACCGGCTGGGTTTCATGAGGGTTAAATATACAAAAAGCCCCGGCTCGTGTGAACCGGGGCTTCGAATAAAAGTCGGCGGCGACCTACTCTCCCACAAATGCAGTACCATCGGCGCTAGCGGGCTTAACTTCTCTGTTCGGAATGGGAAGAGGTGGAACCCCGCCGCTATAG
>CAYGOU010000134.1:0-8250 GCA_964351455.1 uncultured Porphyromonadaceae bacterium | reverse complement strand
CCTCAATCACGATGCTCAGTTTTGCAGAAAATGCAGCCCTGGATTGAGCCAGTCTAACTGCCCTAAGGTTAGCGTAAGTAGAAGTGCATGAGCGAATTAACTGGTCTTTCACGACAAAAGAAAGCTGACCTTTCAAGAGACTTTCACAACAATCCAAACAGTGCATCATCCACTCCCTCGTTCGGTTTTGTAGCTGCAAATTTTTCATGTCTCGTTTCTAAAGTATTTAGATGCAGCTACCAAGACCTTATGGAAAAAATCTTTCAAATTTCTTTATTCTCAACTCCAAAATTCTCGCGTCTCGCGTATCGCCTTTTCTCTCCTATCGCGTCTCGCGTCTCGCGTATCGCCTTTCCCTACCCTCCCACCACCGCTTCCAATCCATACTCCCCAAAAACCACTACCGCCCGCGCAAGCTGCTCTTCAGTCGGCTCCCTCATCTCTCCCTCATCGTACTCCCCACCCAATTTCATGTATTTGTGGGCCGCGATGCCGTGGTATGGCAATAGACTCACCAGCTTCTTTTCGCCTGCCAGGGAGGCAACGAACTGAGCGGTTTGGCGGAGGTTCTCCTCGTCGGCATTAACACCTGCAATGAGCGGAATACGGATGTTGATATTTGCTCCTGATTCAGCCAGTATTTTCAGATTCGCGAGGATCTTCTCATTGCTGACCCCGGTATACTTCTTGTGCTTTTCGGGATCCATCAGCTTGAGGTCATAGAGAAACAGCTCGGTGCGCCTGGCCACCTCAAGCAAGCGTTCAGGCGATGTCATTCCGCTCGTATCCACCGCCCGGTGAATGCCCTCTGCCCCAATGGCATCGAGCAGTTCAATCAGAAAATCTGACTGCTGCAGAGGCTCACCCCCTGAAATTGTTACCCCACCATTCGACTGATCGATGGTTGTAATCTCCTTCAGGATCATGCCCATCAGATCCTCGACCGTTGCCGGCTTGCCGATCATCTCCATGGCGCGGGTCGGACAAACAATCGCACACAATCCGCACATAGTGCAGCGTTCACCATCGGTCACAATCCCTTCTGGAGTGGCCGTCAGGGCGTTAAATGGACAATGATCCACACAACTGTTGCAACCGATGCACTTCTGATGAGAGTACATCTTCTGAACCTTCGGCGAAATACTCTCCGGATTATGACACCAGGCACAATTGAGCGGACAACCCTTCAGGTAAATACTGAAGCGGATCCCCGGACCATCGTTGATTGAGTAGGGCTTCGTATCGAAAATGAGGCCGGAAATCATCTGGTTACTGGTTACTGGTTACTGGTTACTGGTTACTGGTTATTCTTCATTCATCATTCATCATTCATCATTCATCATTTCTCGCCTATCGCCTATCGTCATTAAAGTTTATCGTTCTCCGTCCGCTCAATCACCTCCTGCTGCAGATCGTTGTTCATGTCGTTGAAGTAATCGCTGTAGCCGGCCATTCGTACAAGCAGATCCTTGTATTCTTCAGGATGCTTCTGGGCTGCTTTCAGGGTAGCGGTATCCACAATGTTGAACTGCACATGATGTCCGCCCAGTGTAAAATAGCTGCGGATCAGCTGTCCAAGTTTGGTAACATCCTGATCGCGCTTCAGCAGGCTGGGTAAAAAGCGCAGGTTGAGCAAGGTACCCCCTGATTTGGTCTGGTCAAGCTTTGACAGCGAACGGATCACCGCAGTCGGACCGTGGGTATCCGCTCCATGAGAGGGCGAAGTGCCATCTGAAATAGATTTTCCGGCAAATCTACCATTCGGAGTGGCGCCCAGCACCTTGCCGAAATAGATGTGGCAGGTGGTCGAAAGCATGTTGATGTGGAAGCTTTCTCCCTTGGTGTTCGGTTTTCCGTCGATGGTCTGAAAAAGATCCTCGTAAACCCGCAAAGCGATGTCGTCGGCATAGTCGTTGTCGTTGCCGAAGAAGGGGGTGCGGTTCAATATGAACTGCCGCAGTTTCTCTTCTCCCTCGAAATTATTCGCAACCGCGGTCAGCACCTGGTCCATGCTGTAGGACTTGTCTTCGAACACATGTTTTTTCAGCGTGGTGAAGCTGTCGGTCACGGTGCCCAAACCGGTGCATTGTATGTAATTGGTATTGTACCTCGGACCGCCATTGTAATAATCGCGACCCTTCGCAATGCAGTCGTCGATCACCACCGAGAGAAAAGGTGCGGGGGCATATTTGGCAAACATCCGGTCGATGTAATTACTCACCCTTACCTTTTGATCCACAATAAATTGCAGCTGTTTTAAGAAAGCCTGGTAGAGCTCTTCAAAATCGTTGAAATCCCGGGGATCTCCGCAATCGATGCCGGCGACTTTGCCCGTCACCGGATCGATGCCCCGGTTCAGGGTCACCTCCAGAACTTTTGGCACGTTCAAATATCCCGTTAAAAGAAAAGCCTCTTTGCCGAAAGCGCCCACTTCGATGCAACCAGAGCATCCCCCTTCGCGCGCATCGCGGATGGTCTTGCCCATGCCCACCATCTCCATGATGTACACGTCGGGGTTGAAAACCGAAGGATAACCGTGTCCCTGACGGATCACCTTACAGGCTGCGTTGAGGAACTTGTCGGGAGTCTTCGAACTGATGTGCACCGAGTTGCCCGGTTGCAGGATGTGCAGCTCTTCAACCACCTCGAGCAGAATGTATGAAACTTCACTCACCCCGTCGCTGCCATCGGGCTTGACCCCGCCGATGTTGATGTTGGTAAAATCATTGTAAGTGCCACTCTCTTTGGCGGTTATACCAACTTTTGGTGGCGCCGGGTGGTTGTTCACCTTGATCCAGAAGCACGATATCAGCTCCTTGGCCTCATCGCGTGTAATGGCGCCAGCCGCCAGCTCTCTTTCGTAGAACGGAGCCAGGTGCTGGTCGAAATGGCCCGGGTTCATGGCATCCCAGCCGTTCAGCTCAGTGATGGTGCCCAGGTGCACGAACCAGTACATCTGGATCGCCTCCCAAAAAGTTCTGGGCGCATGGGCAGGCACCCACCGGCAGACTTCGGCAATTTTCTGAAGTTCTTTTTTTCTGACAGGATTTTGCTCGCCGGCTGCCATCGATTCAGCAAGGTCGGCATGTCTGAGCGCAAATACAATGGCCGCATCACAGGCAATATCCATCGCCTTCCACTGCTCGGCCTTGTCGGTGGCTTCGGGATCATTCAGGTAATCAAGCGTATCAAGATGCGCCCTGATTTCAGCCTGAAAATCCTTCATGCCCTTGCGGTAAATCTTTCCGTCGAGGGTGGTGTGTCCGGGTGCCCGCTGCTCCATGAACTCGGTGAAAACTCCGGCTTCATAGGCGGCCTTCCAGGCTTCGGGAACGTGGCTGAAAATCCGCTCGCGCATGGTGCGGCCATTCCAGTAAGGGATCACCTCCCGCTCATAAACCTCAATGTCATTGGGATCCACCAGATATCGCTGCTGATCCCGCGAATTGAGCACATGAAAATCCTCGGCCGAATGGCAATTCAGTTCGGGAAAAGTTGGAACGGCCTTGGGTTTCGGTCCGCGTTCGCCCACGATCAGCTCATCCTCACCGATATAAATGGTTTTGCGCACGCAGTGATCCAGAAACTGCAGGGCGCGCATCACCGGCACAGAGTATTTTCCGTTGTTCTCCTTGTAAAAGGCGGTCTGGTGCAGGGCCCTTTCGATGGTGATCGATGGTTCGGTCTCAAAGCTCAGCTTGCGCAGCCGCTGGATTCGTTCATTCATACCCGGACCGATCGCGCCCGGATGGGATGTGTAAAAATTACCTTCGGCGTTGGGTTGTCTTTCAGGAAGGCATGAGAGCTCGGGGGTGGCGGTAACGGGGTTTTTCATTGTAATGATGAATGATGAATGATGAGTGAAGAGTGAAGAGTGAAGAATGAAGAGTGGGGATGTCTCTTCAGGATGGTATAGCGGATTAGACCATCCAGCATTCGAAAAGGCAGCGGTATGCCTTCAGGAGAGTGGTATGCGGATTGCGTGCCATGATGGAGCAAAGTTACATCATGGGACCGAGATGGGCAATAATAAAGAAGAAAGAGGACTTAAAAAAAAGGCCCATTGACTCATTGGTTCATTGACTCATTGGTTCATTGGTTCATCCTTCTTCGGTTCCAGTCGATGACGCCTACGCGTGTGGCCCATTGCTCATATTTTGCAACCAAATCCTCCTTAATGTCGGGGTAAACCTGTGACAGGTCGGTTAATTCGGTCCTGTCTGCCTCAATATCATACAGTTCCCAATCTTTGCCACTGCTTACAAGTTTCCATTTCCCTTCCCGGTATCCCTTGTTTCCTGCATGCTCCCATCCGATCGGATGATGGATAAATGTCTCTCCGTTAAAAACAGGGCGCAAACTTTGACCCTCCATGGGCTGTATGATCTCACCCCGGTATTTTTGCGGATAGTCAGCTCCGGCGATATCCAGACAGGTAGGCATGATATCGATGATATGTCCGAGCTGACCGCTTATGCGGGATGCTGATGCAATACCTGCCGGCCAGTGGGCGATGAGCGGGGTTGAAATGCCGCCCTCATGGATGTAATGCTTGTATAACCTGAAGGGGGTGTTGCTCACATTTGCCCATTCGCGGGCATAGCTCATATAGGTATCCTCGGCACCTGGAAAAACCGACACATCATTGCCGCGGTTCAATGGGGATCCGTCCTTTCGGTATTCCGGAAAATGCAGCGAACGGGGCCATTGATCGGTTAGCACTTCAGCACATCCTCCATTGTCGGAAAGAAACAGAATCAGGGTATTTTCAAACGCTCCGGTTTCTTCCAAAGCATCGAGGATCAATCCAATTCCCTGATCCATCCGGTCGACCATCGCAGCATAGACTTCCATGCAGGCGGCCCACCACGCTTTATGATCTGTCTCATCCCACGAGGGAATCCCCGGATCACGCTCACTGAGCATCCATGCCGGGTTGATGATTCCCATATCCACCATCCGGTTCATGCGCTTTTCACGAATCTGATCCCAGCCCACATCGTACCTGCCCTTATATTTTGCAATGTCTTCAGGTAAGGCATGGAGGGGCCAGTGGGGTGCCGTATAGGATACATATCCAAAAAACGGCTTGTCGCTCCTCTTTTCGCTATGCTTCCTGATGAAATCAACTGCATGTTCACTGATGGCATCCGTATAATAAAAATCGTCTCCAGCCTCTATGGGTGTATTATTCCTTGTAAGGGTGGATGGATCATAGAAGCTCCCGGCCCCGTGGATCGTTCCGAAAAACTCATCAAAGCCCCTTTGCAAGGGCCAGTTGTGCTTTGAGACACGAATCTTTTCATCCTCGCTGAGCCAGTACCTCCAATGATCAACATGTTTGGTGACGTGCCATTTGCCTGAGATGAATGTTCTGTATCCGTTGAGCTTAAGCACCTCGGCAATGGTAAGACATTGCTGGTTCAAATCACCCCTGTAGGATGGCTCTCCCATATCATTCGTCATAGCCCCAACTCCTGCTTGATGGGGATACAACCCTGTCAGCAGGGAGGCACGGGTCGGACAACAACGTGCAGCATTATAGAATTGGGTAAACTTCATCCCCCTTTGCGCCAGCCTGTCGAGATTGGGGGTGGAGATCTCGCCGCCAAAACAGCCGATGTCAGAGTAGCCCATATCATCCGCCAGGATGATGATGATGTTCGGCCTTTCAGAAGCAACCGCACCATTTTGAAAAAGGGGCAACAGGCTTGTACAGGTAACAGGAATCAGGGAGCTAAGTAGTCGCATATTCGTCTGCCCTCTGCCTTCTGCCCTAATAAAGCGCCGAATGGCAATCCGAGCAGTTCATCTCCTTCCAGGCCTCGTCAATGTCGACCGGATGCCTGAAATCGAGGAATGAATTGAAGGGTGCCACCTCGAAATTATCGATTGTTCCCTGTGTGAGAATGTTGTGGCAGAGGTTGCAATCCTTTGAAATCACCCTGCCATCCGCACTGCTGTGCCGGTCGTTGTGGCACCTGAAGCAGCCGTTGAATTCCATGTGGCCGATGTGATCCGGGTAGGCCTGCCAGTTCACCTTCATATAGGGGAATACGTTTTTCGAAAAGCCGGCCATCATCCCGGAGGAGGCCTTCAGGATCTCATCCCGCCGATGCTCGAAAACATCGGGGTGGTTCTCCTCATACCAGGCCAGCAGTTGTGATTCGATCGCTTCGTGGGCCTCTTCCTTTGTTTCGAAGGTCTGGTTGAGAATAGCCATGGCGGCCATTTTTATTCCCGGTAATAGCGGGATGTTACCAGCAGCGATTCCGTGGTCGACATAGCGCTGCGGAGCCTCGTATGCATGCGAGGGTCTGGTGTGGCAATCCATGCAGTCCATCGTGCGGATCTCAGCGGTTTTGATGGCTCCCTCATCCAGGGGCATCTCCTCATCCAGGTAGATGACCGTATCACCCGTTGCCATGTTGATGTAACGAACCCAGGGAATGGTGAGTCGTGATGGGTCGCCCGGGATGTATTCGATCAGTATATCCGGATTGATGTGCCAGTGGATTCCCTCAGTGATGCCCAGAGCGCTGTGTGAGGCGCCAAGTTTCATCCTGAGGTCAGTGTTCCATTCGGTGTTCACCTCATCTGCCAGGAAGTGCTTTTCATGCACCAGTTTGTGCGAATAGAACTTCTCGGGCCAGTGGCACTCCTCGCAGGTTTCACGGGCGGGACGCAGGTCGGTGATCGGCGTCGGAATCGGATGCGGATAGCTGTTGGTCAGCACAGCAAAGACCTGCCTTACCCCTGACATCTTCGATTTGACGTACCAGCCGGCACCCGAGCCGACATGGCAATCGACACAGGCGACCCTCGAGTGGGCCGATCCCTGGTAGGCAGTGTACTCGGGTTCCATCACCTTGTGACAAACCTTTCCGCAGAATTCAACCGATTCGGTGTAATGAAAGGCCTCATAACTTCCCACGCCCGACAGAAAAAGCAGTATGATGGTCCCTGTCGCAAAGATCAGGGTGGCGTTCCGGTGACGCCGGTCAGAAAAGTCGATCAGCCACTTTTTCTCCTTCTCTTCGCCAACATGCATTTTCAGGTGACGGGTTCTGGCGATCATTCCAACCGGAATGATGATGAGTCCGAGAATCAGAAACACCGGCAAAATGATGAAAGTGAAAAGGCCCAGATAGGAACTGCTCTGCTGGTAGAACAAGCTCAGCACAAAAAAGAAGAAGATGAGCATCAGACTGGTGGCAGCGATGATGGCTCCGACAATGGATAACCTGTTGTTCAGGGACTTCGGTAACTTCATGGCTTAATAGGTTTGTCTAAAGATAACAAGAATTTGACTATCTTTGCGCTCCAATTTGGAATTCACCACCATGCAGAAAATCAGAAACATTGCCATCATAGCTCACGTTGATCACGGTAAAACCACCCTGGTCGACCGCATACTTCACCAGGTTCGTCTTTTCAGGGACAACCAGGAGATGGGAGAACTCATTCTTGACAGCAACGACCTGGAGCGGGAGCGCGGGATCACCATCCTTGCCAAAAACGTTTCGGTGCGCTACAGGGATACCAAAATCAACATCATTGATACACCCGGACACGCTGATTTCGGAGGTGAGGTTGAGCGGGTTCTAAATATGGCCGACGGCGTTCTGCTGCTGGTCGATGCCTTTGAGGGTCCGATGCCACAAACCCGCTTTGTGTTGCAAAAAGCCCTCGAAATGAACCTCCGTCCCATCCTCGTAGTCAACAAGGTAGACAAACCCAACTGCCGTCCCGATCTCGTGCAGGAGCAGGTATTCGAACTGATGATGCACCTGGATGCCACGGATGAACAACTCGACTTCCCGACCGTCTTCGGCTCTTCAAAGAACGGATGGATGGGTCCTGAATGGAACAATCCCACCCAGGATGTGAGTTTTCTCCTTGACACCATCCTGAGTTACATTCCTGAAAGTCCTTTTCTCGAAGGAACGCCCCAGCTGATGATTACCTCGCTGGATTACTCCTCCTATGTTGGCAGAATCGCCGTGGGCCGGATCGCCCGGGGTACCCTGCAGGCGGGCATGCAGGTCTCGCTGGTGAAACAAAACGGCTTGATCACCCGGTCGCAGATCAAGGAGCTATACCTATTCGAGGGACTGGGTAAGGAGAAACTCAAGACCGCCGTTGAGTCTGGTGAAATCGTCGCTCTCATGGGACTCGAGGGCTTTGAGATCGGAGACACGGTGGCCGATGCCGAAAACCCCGAGGCCCTCCCTCCCATTAAGGTGGATG
>CAYGOU010000133.1:0-8273 GCA_964351455.1 uncultured Porphyromonadaceae bacterium | reverse complement strand
ATGGCTTAAAAGTATAAACCGGCTAAAAACGGTCAACGCTATTTAGGCATGGACAGGCCGTAACCTGCAACCTGTAACCAGCAACCAGCAACCAGTAACCAGTAACCAGCAACCAGTAACCAGCCATGTTCCTCAACTGCCACTCATATTTCTCGCTGCGCTACGGTACCCTACCGGTTGATGAGCTGGTCGAAGAGGCCGGGCGCCACGGGGTCGGTGCCCTGGCACTCACCGACATCAACAACTCAACCGGGGTGCCCGATTTTGTCAAGGCTTGCCGGCTGGCCGGCATCAAGCCCATCACCGGCATCGAATTCCGCGACGACGACCGGCTGCTGTATATCGGACTGGCGCAGAACCGCGAAGGCATGAGGGAGCTGAACGACCTGCTGACCCATCGCAACATCTCGGGTTCTCCCCTGCCCGACCGTCCGCAGAATCTGGATCACTGCTTCATCATCTATCCCTTTGCAAATCCTCCCGGATTCAGGCTGAGAGACAACGAATGGATCGGCATCCGCACCCGAGAAACCCGCCGGCTCATCAGCTCTGAATTCAAAAGAAACCAGTCGAAACTGCTGCTGCTGCAGCCGGTCACCTTCGCCGACACCGACGGATACCTGCTGCACCGGCACCTGCGGGCCATCGACCACAACAGCCTGCTCTCGAAACTCAACGGCGACCAGGTGGCCGATGCCGGCGAACGGTTCTGGCCGGTGCATGAACTGAGGGCCGCCCTGCACGACTACCCCCGGATCATCGAAAACACCCTGCAGGTGACCGCCCGCTGTGAAATGGAGTTCGACTTCGAGTCGGTCAAGAACAAGCAGGTCTTCACCACCAGCCGGCGGGATGATTATCACCTGCTCACCAAGCTTGCGATGGACGGGGTGGCCCATCGCTACGGAAAGAACAATCCGGTGGCCATCGAGCGGGTGCAGAAGGAGCTTGACATCATCGCCCGTCTCGGATTCGCATCTTACTTTCTGATTACCTGGGACATCATCCGCTACTCGATGACCCGCGGTTTTCACCACGTGGGCCGGGGCTCAGGCGCCAACTCGGTGGTGGCCTATTGCCTCAGAATCACCGATGTAGACCCCATCGACCTCGACCTCTATTTCGAACGCTTCATCAACCCCCGGCGGACAAGTCCCCCCGACTTCGACATCGACTACTCATGGAAGGAGCGCGATGAGGTGCAGGATTACATCTTCAAACGATACGGACACAGGCACACCGCCCTGCTGGGAACCATGTCGACCTTTCGCGGCAAATCCATCATCCGCGAGCTGGGCAAGGTATACGGACTCCCGAAAGCCGAGATCGACCGACTCATCGAGGAGCCCGACCATCCGCTCAACCAGCATGAAATCTCCGAAAAGATCCATGCCATCGGCCGCAAAATGACCGACTACCCCAACCTCCGGAGCATCCATGCCGGCGGCGTGCTGATCTCCGAAGAGCCCATCACCTGCTATACCGCCCTCGATATGCCCCCGAAAGGGTTTCCTACCACCCAGTGGGATATGTACGTGGCCGAGGAGATCGGTTTCGAAAAGCTGGATATCCTCAGCCAGCGTGGAATCGGACACATACACGAGTCGGTGGGGATCATCCGCGAAAACCGGGGCATCAGCATCGACATCCACCAGGTCGAGAAGTTCAAAAAAGATGAAAGGGTAAAAAAACTACTCAAAAACGGCGAAACCAATGGCTGCTTTTATATTGAAAGTCCCGCCATGCGGGGCCTTCTGAAAAAGCTCAGGTGCGACGACTACCTCACGCTGGTGGCCGCCAGCTCAATCATCCGTCCCGGTGTTTCCAGCTCGGGCATGATGCGTGAATACATCTTCCGCTTCAACAACCCCGGAAAATTCACCCATCTGCACCCTGTGATGGAGCAGCAACTGAAAGAGACATACGGGGTGATGGTTTACCAGGAGGATGTGCTTAAGGTTTGTCACCATTTTGCGGGACTTGACCTTGGGGATGCCGATGTGCTGAGAAGGGCGATGAGCGGCAAGTACCGGTCGAAGGAGGAGTTTCAGCGGATTGTTGACAAATTCTTCAGCAATTGCGCCGAACGGGGCTACCCTGAAGAGGTTACCCGGGAGGTGTGGCGCCAGATCGAATCGTTCGCCGCCTACTCCTTCTCGAAGGCGCACTCGGCCAGCTATGCCGTTGAGAGTTTCCAGAGCCTCTACCTCAAGGCCTACTTTCCGAAGGAGTTCATGGTTGCGGTGATCAACAATTTCGGAGGTTTCTACTCAGCCTGGGTGTACATCAACGAGGCCCGCCGATGGGGCGCCGTCATCCACCTCCCCTGTGTCAACCATTCGGATTACAAAACCTGCATCCGGGGCAAGGATATTTACCTGGGCTTCATCCATGTCAGCGATCTTGAAGCGCAGGTGGGCGAATCGATCGGCCGCGAACGAACGGATCAGGGTGAGTACCGCGATCTCGAGGATTTCATATCCCGGGTCAGGGTGGGCATCCAGCAGCTGATCCTGCTGATCAGGGCGGGAGCCTTCCGCTTCACCGGAAAGACAAAATCCTCACTGCTCTGGGAGGCCCATATGCTGCTGGGCAAGAAGGATTCAGGCAAGTCGGATGACCAGCTCTTCATCCTGCCCAGAAAGAAATTCACCCTTCCCGACCTTGAACGGAACCGGCTCGAAGATGCATACGACGAGATCGAACTCTTCGGATACCCGGTCACCTGCAGTTACTTCGACCTGCTCAAAACCGGCTTCAGGGGAGAAATCAAAGCCAGGGAGCTGAACAGCTGTATCGGGAGAAAGGTCCGCATGGTGGGCCAGCTGGTGGTGATCAAGTACGTGCGTACCGTGAAACGCGAATGGATGCATTTTGCCGCCTTTCTCGACGACACAGGGGAATTCTTTGACACCACCCATTTTCCGCAGAGCCTGAAAAACTACCCCTTCAAGGGATATGGCGTCTACCTGATTCTTGGAAAGGTGGTCGAAGAGTTCGGATTTGCCAGCCTCGAGGTGGAGAAGATGGCGAAACTGCCCGTGAGGAGCGTTGAGGGGAGGTGACGCGTGACGGGTGACGCGTGACCAATTGTTAACCTGCAACCTGCAACCTGCAACCTGCAACCTGCAACCTGCTCCTCTCCTAAACCGGAACGTAGGGTATCGAAAAGTAAAAGGTACTCCCCTTCCCCGTCTCTGATTCGACCCAGGTTTTTCCGCCCATCACCTCGGCATAGGCCCTGACAATCGAGAGGCCGAGTCCTGAACCCTCATTCTTTCGGGTGATGCTGATGTTTGACTGAAAAAACCGATCGAAGATGGCCCTCTGGTGCTCCGCGGCAATTCCCCTTCCCGTGTCTTTAACGTAAAACACCAGCATGCCGTCATCAAGGAAATTGCCAAATTCAACCGAACCCTTCTCGGTGTACTTGATGGCATTGCTCAGGAGGTTGTTCAAAACGCCCCCCAATTTGTTACGGTCGGATTTGATTATTGCCCGGGTTCCAGTCAATTGTTGTTTTATCGTTAGAACCAGTCCCCGCATCTCGGCCAGTTGCCTGAAAAAATCCTCATGAAACTTCATCACCTCAGTCAGGTTCACTTCTGAAAAGAAAAGATCAAGCTGACCGGATTCAAGTTTTGCGATTTCGATGATGTCGTTGATGGTACTGAGCAACCGCTCTCCGCTCTTGTTTACGATATCGAGATATTTCTGTCTGGCATCCGAATCCAGGTCGGGTTCATCCAGAAGACTGAGAAACCCGAGAATGCCGTTCATGGGTGTTCGGATCTCATGGCTGACATTGGCCAGGAAGGCCGATTTGAGACGGTCGCTCTCCTCGGCTTTCTCCTTTGCAGCAACCAGCTCAACAATCATATTTCGCCTGTGAATGACCATTGAAACCTCATGTGCAATCATCTCAACCAGTCTGGTCGAGCTCTCGTCGTAGGCATTGAGGTCGGTATAGCTTTGTAGCACCATCACTCCGATTGTCCTGTTTTCTTCACGCAATGGTACCCCCAACCAGCACTGAGCCATTGAACCCACGATCTTCAGGTTGTGATCCCGGGCAAATTGCTCAATCTGAGATCTGTTCATCAGCAGGGTCTTTCCCATCTTCACCACAGTGCCCGAGTAGGTTCCTTCGGCGGGCCATTCTGTAAACCGGTCGTTCTGATCCTCGAAAACAACCTTCTGGAGCGTATCCCTTTCCGGATCATAAAGCGCCACAAAGAAATTGGTGGTGTCGAGCAGCGACTTTAATTCATTTCTGACCAGCAGCAAAACCTCTTCAAGGGAGATTGAAACCACCGAATAACTGGCAATGGAGTATAGAATCTGCTGGGTTTTTTCATGACGAACCCTCTCGGTATCGTCCTGCACCACCGCCAGAATCAGTCTCTGATTGTTAACCCGGATGACTCCCGAAGATATCTTTACCGGGAAGGTTGAACCCTCTTTTCTACGGTGTGTAGCTTCAAGGCTATTGCTGCGATCATCCGGCCACATCTTCCAAACCTTTATGATCTCATCCTTATTGGGATTCGGACTATCCAACGGATCCGGATGAAGATCAAAAATGGTCATTTGAAGCAGCTCGTCCCGCGAATAGCCATGCTGGGTGCAGGCCATCTGGTTAGCATCGATGATGCATCCTTCGAAATCATGAAGAAAGATGCCCTCAAGAGACTGGTTAAAGAGTGCACTATACCTGTTCTCACTGATCCTGAGTGCCTCTCTCTCCTCAACCTGCCGGGTTATGACCTCGGTATAGACAATAATTCCCCCTACGGATCCATCGCTCTCATACCAGGGCCGGCACTCCCACCGGGTCCACTCGATCCCGCCGTCTTCAAGGATGTAGGGATCCTCATCCT
Organism: uncultured Porphyromonadaceae bacterium; assembly: GCA_964351455.1. Taxonomy (GTDB): domain Bacteria; phylum Bacteroidota; class Bacteroidia; order Bacteroidales; family UBA12481; genus JAGHDB01. The sequence goes on along the minus strand of CAYGOU010000133.1, from coordinate 3,393 downwards.
CTCCGCTCACCTCTCCTGCCAGCGCCCTCTGATGAACATCCCTCCATTTTTGCGGCAGATCAGGAAACACCTCATAATGATGCTTTCCGATGACATCCCTCTCTTCAATCCTGTATTGGTCGAGGTAGCGCTGGCTGACATACAGGTATCGCAAATCCCTGTCATGAATGGCAATGGCGCTGTTGCTGTGCTCAATGACATACCTCATCAAATCCTCTGAATGGAGCAGTGCTACCTCAGTCATTCGCCTTTCGGTTATGTCCTCTCCCGAACTCAGGGTTCCTGTTATATTTCCATCCTGATCTCTCAGCAGGGTGTTGTGCCATGCCATCAGGCGCTCCTCTCCCTGAGAAGTCACTATCCTGTTTTCATAAAACTCAACCGACGAGATTTCACCCCGAATGATTTTGTGAAAGACCTTTCTGGTGGCTTCGGTCTGATTCGCAGGAATGAATTTTTCAAACCAGTTCTGTCCCACCACCGCTTCTCGCTCCATCCCAAGGATATCACAACCCTTTCTGTTAATCATGGTAACCCGCTCATCCCGGTCGATGGCAACAAACATGACTCCTGCCACATCAAGATACATTTCGGCCCTGTCGCGCTCAGCCTGCAGAGCCTCTTTGCCAAGCCTCTCCTCGGTAATATCGCGGGCCACCCCGAACATCACATCGTCTTCAGGATAGGGGAAGGAGTTCCATGAAAGCCACTTAATTCCGCCATCCTTGCAGAGATAGCGGTTTTCAAACTGAAATGCCTCCCGGCCTTCAACAATCACACTGCGGATCTGCTCTGTATCTTTGCGGTCATCGGGGTGCACAAACTCAATCCACGGTTTTTGAAGCAACTCCTCACGACTCCAGCCCAATGTAACCTCCCACGCCCGGTTAAGCACCTTGAAGTACCCGTCGAAACCGGCAATGCAAAGCATGTCAATCGAATGCTCAAAAAACCGCTCTATTTCTTTTCTTTCTTTCATTGACCTTCTCAAAAATAAGCTTTCCCTGTTATGGACAAAACAATAATCCGTTTTTATTAACTTTCGCAACCAGTCCTCACCCCCTCCTCACCCCCTGACCCCCTCTCCCAGGGGAGAGGGGGAACCAAGAGTGAAGAAAGAAGAGATAGAAAGTAGAAAATATGTAACCAGCAACCAGTAACCAGTAACCATTATGATCAAAGGAACACAAACCGAAAAGAACCTTCTGAAGGCCTTCGCCGGCGAATCCCAGGCGCGTAACCGTTACGTATATGCCGCCAAGGTGGCCAGGCAGGAGGGGTACGAACAAATTGCGGCCCTTTTTGAAGAGACGGCCTACAACGAGCAGGTGCATGCCAAAACCTTTTTCAAGTTTCTTGAGGGTGGCATGGTGGAAATCACAGCCTCCTACCCGGCCGGAAGGATCGGCAACACCATCGAAAATCTGATCGCCGCCGCAGAAGGCGAGCATGAAGAGTGGACCGAACTCTATCCCGAATTTGAACGGATTGCCCGCGAAGAGGGATTCAAGGAGGTGGCCGTAGCCTTCAAGGCAATCGCAAAAGTAGAGGCCGAACATGAAAAACGGTTCAAGAAACTGCTTGAAAACATCGAAAAGGATGAGGTGTTCCGCCGGGGCGAAAAGGTTCGCTGGAAGTGTCGTAAATGCGGATTCGTACACGAGGGAACCAAGGCTCTTGAGAATTGTCCCGCGTGCAACCACCCAAAATCCTATTTTGAAATAGAGGCCGAGAACTTTTAATTATACATCCGGCCAGGCCCCCGTCAAAAGAGCGTAAACTTTATTGCGCTCTTTTTGTTTTTAGTAAAAACCCAGAAACATGAAAATCCTGCTTACCGGGGCCACCGGATACATCGGACGCCGACTGCTGCCGGTACTTCTCGAGCAGGGGCATGAGGTTGTCTGCTGTGTAAGGGCCGGAAACCGCTTTCTTGCCGGATCGAGTCCTAAAGAACGTGTAACCGTCATCGAAGTGGATTTTCTGAATGAGGAGGAGACTGCCAAACTCCCGGTTGACATCGATGCTGCCTATTTTCTGATGCACTCGATGAATTCGGCAAATGTCGATTTTGACCATTATGAGCGGATCGTGGCCGGCAACTTCGTGAAGTACATCGACCGAACACAGACCAGACAGATCATTTATCTGAGCGGACTGGTACCCAAGGAAGGTAACCTTTCAAAGCATCTCAAATCCCGGTGGGAGGTAGAATGCATCCTTGGATTATCGAAGGCCAGACTGACCACCCTCAGGGCAGGCATCATCGTGGGTTCAGGCAGTGCCAGTTTCGAGATCATTCGCGACCTGGTTGAGAAACTTCCCCTCATGGTTGCTCCCAGATGGCTCAATCACCAGGTTCAACCGATATCCATCCGGAACGTGATCCAGTACCTGATCGGTGTACTTGCAGATCCTGACCGTTATAACGATGCTTTTGACATCGGAGGTCCTGATGTTTTGACTTACAGAGAAATGCTGCTTGGTTACGCCCGGGCCCGTAAGCTACGGAGGTTCATCCTGACCGTACCCTTTTTGAGTCCCAGAATATCCTCCTATTGGATCTATGTTTTCACCACCACCTCTTATCGTCTCGCCATCAGTCTGGTGGAGAGCATGAAGAGTGACCTGGTCTGTCGTGACAACCGTCTTGAGCAGATGCTGGGAATAGAGCCGGTGTCTTACCATAACGCCATCGAGATGGCTTTTGCCCGCATTGAGCAGAACCTGGTTTTATCGAGCTGGAAGGACGCCATAAACGACCCGGAGCTTTATCGCAGGGTAACCGCCTTTCTCGAAGTACCTCGATACGGATGTTTTCACGATCATCAGCAGGTCGAAACCGGTGATGATTACGGGCAGACCCTGAACAATATCTGGATGATCGGGGGTGATCGCGGTTGGTATTACGGAAACTTCCTCTGGCGCATCCGGGGGGCCATTGACCGCATGGTAGGGGGGGTTGGACTGCGGCGCGGGCGAACCCATCCCTATGTTATCCACCCCGGCGATGCACTCGATTTCTGGAGAGTGCTGATTGCCGACCGGCGTGAAAAGAGGCTTTTACTCTTCGCCGAAATGAAAATTCCCGGTGAAGCCTGGCTCGAATTCTCCATTACCGGTGATCCCGGCCACTACACGCTGAATCAGAAGGCTACCTTCAGACCCAGTGGCATCCTCGGAAGAATCTACTGGTTCGGACTCTATCCGATCCATGTACTGATGTTCAACAAAATGGCCAGAAAAATTGTTCAAACCCCGAATCAGCCCGACATGCCCCTCGGCACGGCTGACTTTCTCTACTAATAAATACTCCCTGCCACCAGCAACCAGCAACCAGTAACCAGTAACCAGAATATGACGATAAATTGGAAAGGGGTTTTTCCCGCGGTA
>CAYGOU010000132.1:0-8277 GCA_964351455.1 uncultured Porphyromonadaceae bacterium | reverse complement strand
AGGTAGATCTCGTTGATATTATGGCGGTTATGCTCGTCGAGTTCCTGGTACGATCGGGTGAAATGGAGGGCGTTGCGGGGAAAGAATGCCTCTCCCCCGGTTTCCGGCGCCCTCAGAAATACCACCTCCCCAATCAGCGAATTCAACCCGCCGATGAGCCGTTCGGCCCGGCTTCGTTCATCAGGAGCGGCATCCGGGGATACGGAGAGGTTTTTTTCAACGAGCGACTGGTTTGCGAATTCGCTTTTCAGCCTGAAACATCCGGGTGCATATTCGTCAAGGAAGCGCTCACGGGCGTATCCGGTGAGATCGCCGAACCTGTCGTGCAGAAAATGTTCACGGATATAGGGTTCACAAAGCCGTTCCTCATCAAACAAGACCCCCCGGTTTTGCAGTTCATCCCGGTAAAAGGGGATGCTGGGATTGAAATATCCCATCAGTCCCTCCACCTGCGAGGCCGGAATCTCCCAAATGCGAAAGAATCCGAGGATATGGTCGATCCTGAAGGCGTCGAAGAACTGCGACTGGTGCTTCAGGCGCTGCTGCCACCAGGCGTAACCGTCTTTGGCCATCTCCTCCCAATTGTAGGTCGGAAACCTCCAGTTCTGTCCCTTTTCAGAAAAATCATCTGGCGGTGCCCCGGCCTGGCGGTCCATGTTGTACAGATGCGGCTGCATCCAGGCATCAACGCTGTTGCGGTATATCCCGATCGGAATGTCGCCCTTCAGCACCAGTCCTTTGGATCTGGCATACCTTGCGGCATCCTGAAGCTGTCGACAGGCATGATACTGGATGAAATAATGCACCGCAACATCATCGTAATGAGCCGAATCCGGGTTGGTCAGTTTATCTAGAAGTTCGGGAGTTGGCGAGCTGTATGGTCCCCAGTGGCTGAAATCAGGAGTGCTGTAGAGGTCCCTCAAATAGGAGAAAGCGGCATAGGGACGCAGCCAGTGGCTGTTTTCGGCAAAGAACGCCTGAAAATCGGGATTGCTGAGAAACTCCTCCTTGTGTTCGTCGTAGTAGAGTTTAAAGAACCTCGATTTCAGCCTCATAACAGCTTCGTAATCGATCCGGTCGAGCGAGTTGAGATATTTGCCGCGGGCCTCGAGAACCTGCTGGGTGATTTCGGAGTTGAGACGGCCAATCTCCTCAATATTGATGTATATCGGGTGAAGGGCGTAAACCGAAATGGCCGCGTAGGGATACGAATCCTGCCAGGTGTGCTGCGCCACGGTGTCATTGACCGGAAGCACCTGGATAATTTTCAGTCCCGTCTCAACTGCCCAGTCTGCCAGCTGGCGGATATCGGTGAACTCGCCCACGCCCCAGCCGTTGGCACGCCTGAGCGAAAAAACCGGGATGGCCACCCCTGCGCCCTTCCACGTGTGAAGGTGAAATTCGGGGTTTTCATCCCGGATTTCAATGAGGTCGGGCAATTCGTCAGAGGGAAGAGTCACCAGGTGGTCGTCAGATTTCTCCCAGTGCAGTACCTGGTTCTCTTCGTTGACGATCACATATTTGTAGCGGAAGGGGAATTCGGTTTTCTCAACCAGGATTTCTACGCACCACTCAGGGTGGTTGGGATTTTGGAGCGCCACTGTCTTGCGGTCGTTCCAGCTCCCCAGCACCGGCAGACTTCCTGAGATGGCCAGGCGATGACCCGGTTTGATCCGGATCAGGCTGGGCCTGAATCTGACCACAATGCTGTTCTTTTTGCGCGAAGGTTTGGCTTGTGTAACCGGATGAAGGCCCGGCGATTTCAGAATGGCCCGGGTGAAGGCCGATGAATGGAGCGCAAACAGCGGCTCTGACCTGGGTCTCCAGCGGTCGTGAAGCAGGATTTCAAGGCCCGTCTGGTCAACGGATGCAAAGTGGCGATCATCTCCCCACTCCTCCAGACAGGTATTATGATTATCATCCCGGATCAGGTAGCGATATGTAAAATGGGTAGCACTTTCGAGGTTCAGACTGTAGGTCCAAAGTCCGGATAAAACCTCTCTAAGAGACATCCCGGCTGCCCGGTCAGGATCTCCTGAACCCAGTTCGGGAAGGGATCCCGCGATGACCGGCTGCTGACCGGGATTTGTTTTATAATCAAGATGAAAGGTAATGCGCATGAGGCGGAATTGAAGCTGCTGAAATTAAATAAAACATTTCAGTTAGGTGGCAAAAGGGCAATTTGTCGTGTGGTTCCACCGGACCTGAGCAGGTAAATTCCCGGCGGCAGGTTGCCTGGCTGCATGGTTGCCTGATTGCACGGTGCCTCAATGCGGATTGAATGAACCAGCACCCCTGAATTGTTGAAGAGCTCGATGAGGTCGCCTGCAAGAAAGGTACCGGACAGGTTGATCCGGTCGGTTGCGGGATTGGGGTAAACCGAAAATGAGAATCCATTTTCATGCGATTCTGCCGATGAGATTATCCGGCTTGCCATCCGGTCTGACCAGACATCGGCTCCGTCGGTTAGCCATTTTAGTGAGAACCGGGCAAAGTACATCTGGTAAATTTCATATTCGCCAACCTCATAATAGAGTCCGATGGTTCCGTCGCTGAGCACCGTCATTGAAGAGTAGGCCGAGGGACCGGGGTAGATGCTTTTCTTTACCGGCCAGGATTCCCCTTCGTCATAACTCAGCAGCACCGAAACGTTTCTTCTTGAGGTGGCCAGCGGAATTGAGTGAAGGATGCGGTTGCGCTGAAATCCCTGCTGGGTGGAGGTGTACCGGATCAGGTCACCGTTGCACGAGGGATCGGTGATCTCATCCTTTTCAAAAGGGATGCTCCAGTTCATGCCATGGTCTTTCGACACCACAAAGGTTCTTTTTCCCTGTTTTCTGACGCTCATCAGCAGGTGGCCGTGATTGATCTCAATGATTTTGGCTTCACCTCCGTGAAGCAGGGCCCGGTTGGGCAAAACTTTCCAGGTTGCGGCATTGTCGTCTGAGTAAATGATGAAATTGCTGATCTCCCGGGAAAAGGTCTCCCTGACCAGCAAAACCGCCATGAGTCGTCCGCTGCTCAGTTGCACCGCTGCTCCGGAGGTGACGAAGGCCCCCTGCCAGGTTCGGGTCATGGGGTCGGTGGCTTCATTGCCATATATCTGAGCGGTGATATCAACGGGCGGACTCCACGACTGACCGTTGTCGCGGCTGATCGACTGGTAGGTTCGGATGGGGGCCGCGGTATTGGAATAGAAGAAGGCCCGGTCGGCGGCAAAGAGACAGACAATATCTCCGTTTCGGCGGTTTACCACCAATGCAGCATCCCCGAAGCCCATGGCCGTTTCATTCCCGGCAATGGTTACCGGATCGCTCCATGTCTGGCCCTTGTCGGTGCTTCTTCTGACCACCACATCAATGTGGTTCGGGAGATCGAAAGGGGTGTTCCATCTCTTATCGGTAACGGCTACCAGGGATCCGTCTCGGGCGGTGACCAGGGCAGGGATCCTGTAGTGCCTGGATCCTGCGTCTCCTCCCGAGAAGAGCAGTCTATGGTTAATCAGGATGGTGCGGGTACCCGGTACATCGGGCAATTTGGTCAGCACGCCCTCACCAGAGGTGTAAGAGAGCACTGTGGCTCCCAATTTTTGTCCCTCTTTCGCCCTGTCACTTACATCGGCCGTCACCCAGAAGAAGTTCTCTCCCGGTTCGAGAGGAATTGAAGATTCAAAAACCAGTTTACCCCTGGCCGGTTTCATTGTTCCGATTAGGTTTGCCGTTTCCGGCCTGAAACGTTCCTTCGATCCGTTGTGGTATAAATGGATCTGGGCAATATCAGACAGGTCATCGGTACCTTTGAGCTCCAGCACCACCTGCCTTATCGATTCACTGGATGATCCGGTGGTCACCCTGAAGGCGGTCAGTCGTTCGTTTCTATCTCCGATGCCAACCGGCAATTCGGTTTTGATTACTTTGATTTCATACCCGAAAAGTTTTCCGTGATGTCCCTGCCCTGAAACGTCGGTTACTGTTCTGCCGTTGATGGTCGAGAAATCAAAGGCAGCCACCAGTCCTACCGGATTTGCCGTGTCGGCACGCATGTCCGTTCCGATCTGAAGATAGCTCAATGCCCGCTTCCAGATTCTAAGTTCATCGATATGTCCGGGCCAAAACTGCATTTTGCCATGTACCCCCTCTTCACTCAGGCTGCAACCGACCAGCAGGGGAGAGTCGTTGTCAATTTTTCGCCTTCCGATGGCGTGATTGATCACGGTGTGAAGCAGTTCGCCGTTCACAAAGAGTTTGGAGGTTTTGTCGGATGCATTGAACACCCACGCCACATGAAACCAGGTACCTGGCGTGATGGTGGTGATGAAGGGTGAGCCCAGATTGGTGTGGTCGGCGTTGAAAAGGTTCAGCGCCAGATTGGGAAGGGTATCCGACCTTCGGGTATACAGCTCATACCGGCTTTCGACCGAAAGCATGTCGCCTTTGGATAGAATGGAATAAACTCCATTGAAATTGTCGGCCTTGATCCGGCAGGCGAGGGTATAGCTTTCACCCACCGCGATGTTGAAATCCGCGTGATCCGGAATGCTCAGAAACTGATCGATCCCGTTCAGCTTCAGAAATTTTCCCGAGGGAGCGACCTGGGCATGGCCAAAAGGATGTACCATGAACGTGACCAACAGGGCCAGGGCCATTGCCAACATCCTTTTCATAGGTTTTCAGTTATCCTCCGTCACGAAAATAGCGATGAAAGGCGAATTAGCAAATCTCAAATCAGGAGTAAAAGTTATCTTTGATTGAATAAATCCATCCAAATGAAAAAAGCAATCCTATTTTTTGTGACCCTGCTGGTGTTTTCGGGCCTCTCCGGTGTGGCAACCGCCCAGGAGGCTATATCGAAGGATTCACTGATCTACAAGGTAATCAAGCACAACGGAGTGGCTTTTACCGGAAGGATACTTTCACAAGACGCCCGCGAGGTGCTTGTTGACAGCCAGGAAATCGGACAGGTTTTTGTTCCCAGGCATGAGATCAAGGAGATCCAGAGGCTTGAGGTGGGAGAGAAGCCGATTACCGGAGGACTGTTCTCAACACGCTATTTTCTTACCACCAATGGTTTTCCGATCAAAAAGGGTGATAATTACGTTCAGTGGAACCTGTTCGGACCTGATTTTCAGTTCGGGGTGGCGGATAACCTCTCACTTGGGATCATGACCTCCTGGGTGGGGATTCCGATTGTGGGAACAGCCAAGTACAGCCGCAACCTGGGCAATAACCTGTGCGGTGGAATCGGATTACTGGCCGGCACGGGCTCATGGGCCTTTCCGGAGTTTGGACTGGCACTTCCCTTCGGGTTTATTTCGGCAGGTACCCGCGTTAACAATGTTAATTTCTCGGCTGGATACGGGATGCTCTTTTATGAAACCACTGAATATACCTATCAGATCGTAAACACCCCGACTGAATGGTCAACCAACAGCTATACCCAGACAGAGCGCACCTTCAACGAATCTGAAGGGCGGCCCCTGCTGTCAATTGCAGGGATGTTCAGGCTGAACAGCAAGTTCAGCTTCGTGTTCGATTCTTTCATCATGCTCAAAGGCAAGCCGAGGGAATATACCTATCTCCGCGAAAGCTGGCAGGAGGGGTCGTACATGGTGACCTATTACCTCGAGAAGGAGACCAATCCGGGCTATGCACTGATCGTACTGGCTCCGGGACTGCGGTTTCAGGCCACCGAGCACAGCTCGTTTCAGTTTGGCTTTACAGGACTGAGGTTCGAGGGCGAATTTGTACCGGTACCGATCCCGATGGTGCAGTGGTTTCGAAGGATATAGTGACGAGTGACGGGTGACGAGTGACAAAAAAGTTAGGGAGGGTTACCATAACCCTCCCTAACTTATCGTAACTTATCGTAACCTATCGTAACCTTTTGTAACCTATTTTTTCAGGTAGGTCAGGTCGGTCATCCAGCCTTCAACCTCCATGGGTTTCTCGTTGAAATAACCGGTTTCGGTCATCCACGTTTCGAGGACCAGGGTTTCTGTGGTTAGGTAACAATCGGCTTTCATCCATGATTCCATCTGAACGATTTCAGTTACCTGGGTGGCATCGCTGATGAAAATGACCGGGATATCTCCCTTTATGGCCATGACAGGCATGATCATCATGCATGCTGCAAAAAGGGTGGCCATTTTTTTTGTGATCACTATGCTTTTCATTTTTTCTTTTTTTACATGTTTCATATATGCTTAAGACGCATGAAAAGCCTGAACGTTACTGCGTGAAACGTTAATAACTGTGAAGAAAAGCGGGATTTTGGTTAATGAATTGTTAAATGGAGCTTCCCTAACCCTTTCGGGCGATGTTTTCGAGCCGGTCCATGTTCAGAATGTGAACGGTGTGGTCATCCACATCCAGGATTCCTTCCTCTTTAAACTCTTTAAGAATCCTGCTGACACTCTCCTTTGTCATGCCGGTGAATTCTGCCAGCTCCTGACGGGTCAGGGGAAGTTCGAAGGGGTTCGATTCAAAGATCCGGTGATGCAGATAGAGGATGGCTTCTGAAATGCGTCCACCCATGTTCCTCTGGTTTTGACTTCTGATCCGGTTGTGAAGCTGGATCGCACTCTCCCCGATGCTTCGGTAGAACCGCTTCGCAAATTCGTGGTTCGTTTCAATAAACTGATGCAGGTAATTAACATCGATGTAGCAGGCATTGATGGGAGTGAGGGCGATGACCGAGAAGTGGTAGCGGTTGTCGACAAAAACTCCCGGTCCGGTTACAAGCAAAACCGGCTTCTCGATGGACAGGATGATGTCGGGCTCCCCGGAGGTCTCCAGCACGATCTTGACAAGACCCTCTGAAATGCTGATCAGGTGCGAAATCGGAGTGCCCTGCTTGGCGATCACCTCGCCCTGGCGGTAAAAGGTTTCATACCTGCTTTGGTACATCAGGTCGAGCTCACTTTCTGTGAGCGCCTTAAAGACATCACACTTCTTTACGCAGTTAACGCATGAATGTTCTTCATACCCATTGTTGAACATCAATCCTCCCCTTTTTCGTCCTAAATTCAAATTAGTTGACAAATATCATAAAAACATTGACACAAATCAATTTTTATGGCAATCAGTATCATGTGAAAGGAATAACAAGATCAACATATTGAGATCTCGACACAGGTATATAATTAATATCTTGCCCCAATTGTTGTTGATAAACCTGTTAATTATGAAAAGAATTATTAGTTTTTTGATGTTCAGTGCATTGACAGTATTTGCACTGGTGATGCTGTTCCCATCCTGTGAGGGTCCTCAGGGGCCGGCCGGTCTTGCGGGCGCCGATGGAACCGACGGAACCGACGGGGTTGACGCCAACTCCTGGTGCATCACCTGCCACACTCTGGCCGTGAAAAATGCCGTCAAGGCTGAGTTTGCCCTTTCAAGTCATGGTCCGCTCAACGGATCCTATGGTCGCGGAAGTGCCGTAGGATGTGCCAAGTGCCATGATTACAAAGGTTACCTTGAAACCAAACTTACGGGACGGGATACCACTGCTGCGATCAATCCCATACCCATGCATTTCCAGTGCGACATGTGTCATGACTTTCATGAGACCCTTGACTCGCTGGAATTCCCGGACTATGCCCTTCGCCAGGTTGAGCCGGTCAGTCTGATGTTCAACCAGCACACCAGCACGGTCGACTTCAAGAGCAGCGCGAACCTTTGCGCCTATTGCCATCAGCCCCGCTTTACAACAGGGTTCCCGATTGTGGTAGGCTCGGATGTGGAGTATAAGCCCACCAACAACCGCTGGGGACCGCACTACGGAACCGAAACACTCATCCTGAATGCTGCAGATTGCTACGAGGTACCGGGTTCACTTCCCTACACCGATTCGGGACACAAAAACGTTGCCAGCTGTGCTACCTGCCACATGGCCACTCCAATCGGAAACACCGGTGGTCACACCTTCTTCCCCAACGTCAACGGATGTACCTCGTGCCATCCCGGTGCCACCGATTTTAACATCAACGGCCGGCAGACCGAAATACACGACCTATTTGAGGAGTTAGGACAGCTGCTGCAGGACGCCAAGCTGATAGACGCCACGTTACATTCTGTTGCTTACACATCTGCTCTGGGTAAAGGTTCACCCTGGACCTCCGAAGAGGCCGGCGCAGTCTTCAACTTCCTGGTTGTAGAGTACGATGCCAGCTTCGGAGCGCACAACTATAAGTACACCAAGGCCCTGCTGACCAACACCATTGAAATGGTCAAGCGGTGGTAAAAATTGTTTGATAATGAATAAAAGGCTCCCCGCAGA
>CAYGOU010000131.1:0-8342 GCA_964351455.1 uncultured Porphyromonadaceae bacterium | reverse complement strand
GGTTGATAAACTCAACGGCAACCTCGTTGAAACGGTTGGATGACTCGATGATTTCACGGTTGAAAAAGGTGGGAAAGAGTTGCGCCGGTTCGCCCCGGGCCAGGCGGGCCGCGGTATGGTGGATCTCTTTCATGTAGATGTCGACGGCAAGGTAATGCAGGTACATCATGGTGCCGATCAGGATGGCCGACATCAGGGTAAATACGATGATGAGATCATTGAAATTGAGGTCGGCGTTGATGAAGATTGCAGTCACCACGATGGATACCAGCGAAAGCATGACCAATAGAACGAAGCTGGTTTTCAGAGCCAGTCCTGCAGGAATCTTAAGCTCCAGTTTTCGCTGGCTTATTTCGGTGAGGATCTTTCCTCTCACAAGACTGGCAATGAAGTCTGTTACCTGGTAGGTGAAATAGACGTAGATGGCCTGAGCAAGAACCGCACTCAGAAAGACTATCAGGGTTGCCGCAAAGCTTTGAGTGCTAAGAAAAGTGTATCCGGTGATGGTGAGGTTCACGAGTGAAGAGTAAAAAAGTCCTACCCTGAAGTTGTCGGCCGGCAAAGTGATAAATGCCCTTGCGAATCGTTCGAAGCTTGTGTCGTCAAGCTTTTTGACGGGTTCAAGATCGGTACCGTTTACCAGGTGCCGGTTCAGGATTCTGGGAATCCGGAGAAAGCCCTTCAATCCTGTCTGACTGAAGAGCCCGTAGTGAATTAGGTGCAGAAGGGTGGTGGTGGTGGTGGCCAGAAAACCGATCAGGAGTCCTGTTTGCCGCACCTCCGGATCGGTGAGAAAGCGGGTGAGGCTGACAATAAGCAGTGCGGAGTAGAGGGTTGAAAACCACGAACCCATGACGGTGTAAAAAGCGGTTGCGAAGGCAAAGGAGACCTTCCGTGCCAGTGGGGCAAAGAGCTTGTCGGCAAAAAATCTTGCAAACCGGTATTGCTTATATGCTTCGAGGGGCATGTGCGTAATTTCCGTGCTTAAAATTACGTTCAAAACCTTCGCAACCAACTTTTTGAAGGATTCTTTTACCCAAAGAAACCAACATCCTGCTGTTTATTAATCTTTTCGGGCGATTGAGGCTTGTACGAAAGTGAAGATTATGATAGTTTTCCATGTGATCTTCTGCTGGCGATGGAGCTTCGCACAGAGTGGGAGGAGGTCACTACTTGACCCCCTATGAGACCAGCAGGTTGCATCCTCTGAGGTCGGCCTCAGAGAACCTGCCCAGCACCTCAAAGGATCCTCCGGGATGACTGCGGCCCAGGTCTTGAGTCTGGATGAACGCGCAGGAGTTCAGATTAGCCAGGTCAATGATGTCGATTCCTCCCGTTCTGCCGTAGGGGAGTCTTTGAAAGGGCTGGTAAGGATCCCTGATCCGGATTTGCATCCAGGGGGGAGTCATGAAAATGCCCTTTTCAAGCGACCATGCCTGGGAGAGCAATTCGGTCATGCCATATTCTGACATGATGCCGGGGGATGAAAATGCGGCTTGCAGGATACTGTGCAGGCTTTGGCGGTTCATTTCAGGTCGTTTACCCTTCATGCCTCCGGTTTCGATGATCCTTACGCTGCTGAGGGGCATGGGATGTTTCTCAGCCAGATCAAGCAGGGCATAGGTGACGCCAACCAGCAGGGATGGCTGTTGTGCTGATTCGAGCAGGCGTATCACTTCGGCCAGCCGGTCGAGTTCATGCAGGTAAAACCCGCTGAGCTTCCTGCCTGATAGCGTGATCAGTTGCTCCATCATGTACACAAGGCTTGAGTTGCCCCTTTCGAGATAGGAGGGGAGCAAAGCCAGAATGGCATAATCCGAAGGATTGCCGAAGAAATGGCGGAAGCCTGCCAGGAGGGATGCATCGTAAACAGCGGTGTCAGTCAGCAGATGGCGGGCCGGGGTGATGCCGGTGGTTCCGCTCGACTCAAAGATCCTTTCAACGCTGCGGTTGCCCGTGAGGATATCGTGGGATTTGAAGAATTCGACAGGAAGAAACGGGATCTCATCCACCTGGTTGATTCTCCCGGGGTCGATCCCGAGCAGATTGACCCACTTTCCATATACGGCGTTTTCTTTGGCCTGAAAGCGGAAGGTTTCAAGGGCCAGCCGGTCAAAATCCCCTTGTGACTGGATGTGCAGGAATTTCATGATAGCATTACTTCCCGCCTGGGAGATTATTTTGTCAGTGTCCTCTGATAGCTGCGATTCCCGGAAGCTCCTGTCCTTCGATGTATTCGAGCAGCGCTCCGCCACCGGTGGATACATAGGATACCTGGTCGGCAAGGTTGAACTGGTTGATGGCGGCCACTGAATCTCCGCCTCCCACAAGACTGAAGGCGCCACCGGCGGTAGCTTTGGCGATTGATTTGGCCACCTCAATGGTACCGAGCCTGAAATTTTCCATTTCGAATACGCCCATCGGTCCGTTCCACAGGAGGGTGGATGATGACTCAATCACCTGCATGAAGCGGGCCAGGGTATCGGGACCGATGTCCATTCCCATCCAACCGTCAGGAATGGCATCTGCGGGGGTGGTATCTCTTTCGGCATCGTTTTCAAACCTGTTGCCGTTGATGCTGTCGGTGGGGAGGTAAATGTTGATATTTTTCTTTTTGGCTTCGCTCAGGATGTTGCGGGCCATATCGAGGTAATCATCCTCAACCAGGGAGTTTCCGATTTTTCCTCCCAAAGCCTTGATGAAGGTGAAGGTCATTCCGCCTCCGATGATGAGGTTGTCGACTTTGCCGAGCAGGTTTTCGATGATGGTGATCTTGGATGAAACTTTGGCGCCTCCCAGAATGGCGGTGAAGGGTTTGTGGGCGCCGACCATCACTTTGTCGATGCTTTTCACCTCATTTTCCATTACATAGCCGAAAAGTTTCTCTTCAGGGAAGAATTTGGCGATGATGGTGGTTGATGCGTGCGCCCGGTGAGCTGTGCCAAAGGCGTCGTTGACGTACACATCGGCAAGTGCTGCCAGTTTGGAGGCAAAGGCCTCATCCCCCTTCTCTTCCTCCTTGTAAAAGCGGAGGTTCTCGAGGAGCAGTACCTGGCCGGACTTGAGGGCCGAAGCCATCCGGATGGCATCCGCCCCGATGCAGTAGGGGGCAAATTGAACAGCCACGCCGAGCTTATCTGAGATGTCGGTCAGCAGGTGGCGAAGGCTGTATTTGTCGGTCGGTCCCTCTTTCGGCCTTCCGAGATGTGACATCAGGATGACAGATCCGCCGTCGGCAAGAATTTTTTGTATGGTAGGTATTGCGGCCCGGATGCGGGTATCGTCGGTGATCTTGAAGTCGCTGTTCAGGGGAACGTTGAAATCAACCCGGATGATGGCCCTTTTTCCGGCAAAATTGTAGCTGTTCATTGTTTTCATAAGAGGCAGTTATTTGCATTTTTGAATCTGGATCAAAGGTAAAAAATGCCCTCCGATTTTAAAATCGGGCCCCGGATCATTAATTTTGACTACCCTTGTCGGAATAAAAACAGGATGCTTTTCAGAGAGGTCATCGGACAGGAGGCTGTGAAGCGGCAGCTGCTAAAATCGGTGCATGAGCGCCGGGTGAGTCATGCCCTGCTGCTGGCCGGTTCGCCCGGCACCGGTAATTTTCAGCTTGCCCTGGCTTTTGCACAGTATCTGCAGTGCCGCAATCCGAGCGCTGATGATTCGTGCGGGGTTTGTGCTCCATGTGTGCAATCCTCGAAATACATTCATCCCGACATCCATTTTTCATTTCCCATGGCCAAAACTCCCCTGATGCGCGAGTCGATCAAGGGGGTTGACGAGCCCCACAGCGATATTTACCTTCCCGTCTGGCGCGAGTTCATGACGCAGAATCCCTTTCCCTCGATTGATGCCTGGCACGAGGCCATGGGGGTCGAGAACCAGCAATCGATGATTTACAAGAGGGAGGCCGCTGAGATTCTCAGAAAATTGAGTTTTAAGTCGTTCGAGTCGGATTTCAAGGTGCTCATCATGTGGCTGCCCGAGAAGATGAATGTGACCACGGCCAACAAGCTGCTGAAGATCATTGAGGAGCCCCCGTTACAGACGGTTTTTCTTTTTGTCACCTCTCAACCGGGCGATCTGCTGCCCACCATCCTGTCGCGCACCCAGATCATCAAGGTTCCGATGCTCGGAGAGTCGGCGTTAAGGGAGCGGTTGCTGACTGAATACCCGGAGGCCGGTGATGCTCTGGATGATGTTCTCAGGCTGGCCCAGGGGGATTACCTTGAGGCCCGCTCAAGGCTGTTGAGGAACGATCAGATCAGGGAGTACCGCGAGCTTTTTATCCGCTGGACCCGGCTTTCCTATGGAATGAAATACCTTGAGATTCAGGAGCTCATGACCGAGTTCTCCGAGATGGGACGGGAGCGGCAGAAGGCTTTTTTTGATTATGCACTGGGACTGGTCAGGCAGAACCTGATGCTGAATCTCGGGCTGTCGCAGGTGGCCCTGCTCGACCAGGAGGAGGCCGGGTTTTCAGAAAAGTTCAACGCTTTCATACACCGCGGGAACATCGCGGAGATCTCCCGCGAGCTTCAGAATGCAGCTAACCAAATCGGCATGAATGCCAATCCAAAAATCCTCTTTACCGATCTCAGCTTTAGGCTTTCACGTCTGCTCAGCATGCCACGGTAAATTGCGGGCGATATGCTATCTTTGCAGGTTATGAAGAACATTGAAGAAGCATTGATACAAAGGGGTTGCCCCTGCCTTGATACTGAATCCGATTCACCGCCCTGTACTGCCTTTGAAAAATGCACCAAGCTCAACGTGTTTGACTGGCTGCATGACATTCCTCATGCACCCACCGAAGAGGATCTGGTGGAGGTGAGGTTTAAAAACACCCGCAAGGGATATTACCGCAATATCAACGCCCTGGTGCTGAAGCCGGGTGAGCTGGTGGCGGTTGAATCCTCTCCGGGACACGATATTGGCATGGTTTCACTGAGTGGACAGCTGGTAATGAACCAGTTGAGAAAGATGCGGGTGGATGTTTCGGATTTTGAATTCCGAAAGGTTTACCGTAAGGCCAAGCCGGCTGACATCGACAAGTGGAAGGAGGCGATTGCCCTGGAGCTCGAGACCATGATCAAGGCCAGGAAGATCACGAAGGATTTGAGGCTCGACATGAAGATCGGGGATGTGGAGTACCAGGGTGACAAGACCAAGGCCATCTTTTATTACATCGCCGATGACCGGGTGGATTTCAGGGAGCTGATAAAAGTGCTGGCCGACGAGTTCAGGATCCGGGTTGAGATGCGCCAGATCGGTGCCCGTCAGGAGGCGGGACGCATCGGTGGAATCGGAACCTGCGGCCGGGAGCTCTGCTGCTCAACCTGGATCACCAATTTTGTTTCGGTCACCACCAACGTGGCTCGCAACCAGGAGCTTTCGCTGAATCCACAGAAACTGGCCGGACAGTGCGGTAAGCTCAAGTGCTGCCTAAATTACGAGGTCGATTCTTACATGGATGCGCAGAAGGACTTCCCCTCGCCCGACATCATTCTCGAAACCCGCGAAGGAAGGGCCTTCCATCAGAAAACAGATATATTCAAGCAGGTGATGTGGTATACCTTTGATCAGGTGACCGCCACCAACCTGGTGCAGGTTCCGCTGGTCAGAGTTTGGGAGATCATCGGAATGAACCGCCAGGGGATCATCCCGGCAAAGCTGGTTGAAAATGAGATCAAGGAACAGCAGGATCTGGGCTACACCAATGCGGCTGGTCAGGAGAGCCTCACCCGGTTCGACAAAAAAGCAAAGCTGCAACCGGCCAGGAAAAAGGAGATCCGAAAAAGGGGAAATCCCACATGAAACTGAAGCATGCAACCGGAGTGATGGTTTTGCTGCTTGTGCTGACGGCAGGCTGCAATCGCAAGACCCTGTTCAACGAAACGGTTAATCTTCCGGCCAAAGGCTGGAGCATGAACCAGTTTCTGACCTTTGAGGTGCCGGCAGGAGATACCGCCCAGACTTACCATCTATACCTGATGGTTAGAAATAACGCACGCTACGCCTGGTCGAACCTGTGGCTCTTTGTCGAGACCCACTCTCCGACGGGCTTTATGCTGCGTGATACCCTGGAGATGAGACTTGCCGATGAGCGGGGCAAATGGCTCGGCAGGGGTATCGGCGACCGGTTCGCTGTGGAGATTCCATACCGGCAATGGATCAGGTTTCCGCAGACCGGAACCTATCGCTTTGAAATACACCAGGGAATGCGGGACACCCTGCTGGAGCATATTTCCGAGGTCGGCCTCCGGATTGAAAAAAGCAACTGAACTTGGGCCGGTCAAGCAAACTTGAGAGATTCGCCGAGCTGAAAACCTTCAGGCACGTGTATCAACCCGAGGGGTCCACCCTTTTTACCATGGATGACCCGATGCGCGGGCGCTGGAACACCGACTTCTTTGAAGTGAACCGGCCTATCGTGCTGGAGCTGGGTTGTGGAAAGGGTGAGTATACAACAGGACTGGCAGAACGTTTTCCGGATAAGAACTTTCTGGGCGTTGACATCAAGGGCAACCGCATCTGGAAAGGGGCACGGCGGGTCGCTGAAGCCGGCATCCCGAACGCCGGCTTCCTGCGAACAAAAATAGAGTTCCTGCACCGCATTTTCGCCCCGGGTGAGGTGGATGAGATCTGGATCACCTTTCCCGATCCCCAGCCAAAAAAGCCTTCAAAGCGGCTCACCTCCTCCGGATTCCTTAACCTTTACCGCCAGATCATCCATCGCGGCGGTTTGATTCACCTGAAAACCGACAGCCGGATGCTGTATCTTTATACCGGGGCCAACCTCCTTGAGAACGGAATCGTGCCGCTGCTGGATACCCCGGACCTTTACGGAAGCGGGTACGGGGATGAACTCCTTTCGATACGAACCTATTACGAGCAGGGGTTTCTTGAGGAGGGCAGAAAGATTACCTATCTGCGCTTTACCCTGCCAACCGAAACACCCGTTCGCGAAACCCGCCGTTATTTCCAATGAGCGCAGGTGAACAAGAAAGCTTTTTCAGTATGGTGTACCAGGTTACCCGGCTGATTCCTTCGGGCAGGGTAACCAGCTATGGAGCCATAGCCCGCTACCTGGGCTCACCCGGGTCTTCGCGCATGGTTGGATGGGCACTTAACGGCAGCGGTCGCCTTGAACCTTTTGTACCTGCCCACAGGGTGGTGAACCGTAACGGCATGCTCACCGGGCAACACCATTTCGGATATGCCAGCACCATGCAGGAACTGCTCGAAAGCGAGGGTATCCGGATTGAAGAGCAGCGGGTGGTTGATTTTGAAAAACACTTCTGGGATCCCGGCATTGAGCTCGAAATTTTTGAAATCCCTGACTGAACTTGCTATCTTTGCTTTTATTTAATCTAAATAAAATGAACAAGATTTTACCCGCCCGGATACTGGAAATCCTTAAAGAGGTTATTGAGCCTGAAAACGGCAAGGATCTGGTGACGCTGGGAATGATCAAGGATCTGGAGATCCACGACCGGGAGATTGTCTTCTCGATTGAATATCCCAAATCAAAAAACCCCTTTGCCAACGGGGTTAAAAAGGTGGCAATTGAGGCACTGAAAAAAGTTCTTGGTGAGGATATCAGCGTGAATGTTGCCATAACGGCCCGGCAGGTGGTGCATGTTGAGCGGCCGCTGCCGGAGGTTAAGAACATCATCGCCGTTGCCTCCGGAAAAGGGGGTGTAGGCAAGTCGACCGTGGCGGTCAATCTCGCCGTGGCCCTGTCGAAGTTAGGGTACCGGGTAGGACTCATCGACGCAGATGTTTACGGTCCTTCTATTCCGAAAATGTTTCAGGTTGAGGAGAGTCGTCCTGAAATTAAGCAGGTTGATGGCAAAGACCGGATTGTTCCGATTGAAAAATATGGCATCCTGCTCCTGTCGATTGGCTTTTTCGTTGACCCCAGGGATGCCCTGGTCTGGAGGGGCCCTATGGCCACCAGTGCTTTGAAGCAGCTGATCCACGACGGATTGTGGGGGACCCTTGACTACCTGTTGGTTGACCTGCCTCCCGGCACCGGGGATGTACATCTTACCCTGGTGCAAACCCTGGCGGTGACCGGGGTGATTATCGTCAGCACACCCCAGCCGGTGGCTTTGGCTGATGCGGTGAAGGGAATCAGCATGTTCACGGGGAAGCAGATCAACGTGCCGGTACTCGG
This sequence comes from uncultured Porphyromonadaceae bacterium, assembly GCA_964351455.1. Taxonomy (GTDB): domain Bacteria; phylum Bacteroidota; class Bacteroidia; order Bacteroidales; family UBA12481; genus JAGHDB01. The sequence continues at coordinate 154 of CAYGOU010000131.1, read as the reverse complement.
ACTGGTTGAGAACATGGCCTGGTTCACTCCGGAGGAGTTGCCCGGTAACCGTTATTACATTTTTGGTGAGGGTGGATGCCGCAGGCTGGCAGCAGAGATGAATGTGCCGCTGTTGGGTGAGATTCCGCTCGTACAGGGAATCCGCGAAGGGGGT
>CAYGOU010000130.1:4236-8349 GCA_964351455.1 uncultured Porphyromonadaceae bacterium | reverse complement strand
CATATCTTCCTGGGGTCAATGAACAGGGTGATATTTTTCATGACAAAACCGAGTGTCTGGGTCATCGGTTTGCCCAGTGCCCAAGCGATTCTTCTCAGTGTCTGGGATGCCTCCAGGGACATTTCAGGGGTATAGGCCATATTGCTACCTCCTATGCTGCCGCCTGTTGTTCCGGAAGATTCGCTTTCCTGACCTTGGCACGGGATTTCTTTTTCTTCTTTTCCGCATCATGATAAGCTTGCTCCTCGGCATTGGAATAGACTTCATTGTCATTTTCAGTCTCATCTGCCGTATTCCCATGAAGGTATTTGTCAGATAGTTTCGGATCGATGACAGGATGCTCCGGTAAGGGTTCTTTTTTGGTTTCTTCCTTGGTCTGTTCATTCTCCTGATAGATTTCCCCAGGTCTTCCCAGGTCAAACAGGACGATTATGACAGGCAGACTGATGGTGGGATGCAGCATTTCAATTTCCTTGGCAACCAGGTCTTTTGTGGTTCCCAATTTGCTCTTTTCGCTTCTCTGTGCTGTCACCATGACGATTCCCATATCCAGTTTTCCTTTGTCGAATCCGACTTGTAATCTCAGAAGAGCGTCCTGGATGTATTCATAGCTGGAAAAGCTGCCGTCAATGGCCACACGGTTCTTAAAACCCTTGTAGTAGTATCTCCTCCCATCCAGAATGTTCAGATCCCCGTTCTGCCGCCAGTCCATTTCCGCCAGCGCCTGACGCAATAATTCGCTTTTATGCTGGGTGCCGTAGAGACAGTCATTGAGGTAGTCCATGACCAACTTCACCTCCTTGGTCATCTTCTTTTCCTTGATAATCTGGTTCGCGTTACGAAAATGCAGTAATTCATAAGACATGATTGTTCTCCTTTGCTGTGTTGGTTGTGGTTGATGGTTTGTTTTTCCCTAACAGGTAATCAGTGATTTGGTACATGTCGCCAATAGTTCTGCCTTCTTCGATTTTAACCGACAGGTTCTTGTATTGCCGCCTGGTGAAGAGTCCGTCTTTGTATATGGCGTCAATGAACTCCTGGACCGTGTCAAATGACGACTCGCCGAAACCCCAGTGCCAGACCCGGTCATTGTAAATGATGTTGCCGAACTTCTCGTTGGAGCCGAGATACCAGAGGTTGCAGTCACCCTTAACCGGCAGGCAGCATTTTGCGTCCTTTAATAGGAAATTATAAATTTCCTTTCCGGTTGCGTACCTGTCGATCATCTCCTGGCTGAAATTCTCCGTGTAGATCTTGCAGTAGATGCTGACATAAGCTTTTTGGTCTGATCCGCTCATGGGTTATATGGCCTCCCATCCTTTCTTAAATGGATAAGGGAAGGTGCTTAGACCTTCCCTTATACTTGGGTTACCTGTTTTCTGTTTTAACCGTAGGAACGATTTTAAACGGTTTAAGCGGCTATGATTGAATTCAGTTGAGTGCCCATGATTTCATCAATGAACAGGGACTTCTTGGCGGCCTGGCCCATGTAGGTATGAGAATAACTAATGTAGAGTATTTTCATCGCCCTGGATATGGCCACAAAGACGATTCTCCTTTCTTCCTCGATGTCGCCTTTCTTGGTGGGTGTGATTCCTTCAACCAGACCAATGACAAATACTATGGGGAATTCCAGTCCTTTCGCCTTGTGAATGGTCATGAGTGCTATCCCTTCTTTGTCATTGCTCATCTGCTCGGAGAAACTGTCCGTATATTCCAGGAATGCCTGAATACTTGAATATCTCGCCGCTGATAATTGGAGTTGATTGAGATTTTGAATTTTTGCATCATCAGGCGTGGGAATATCTTCATCGGTAATAAACCTGTCGTAATCAAACTGGTTTCTCAGCATTTGCAAAACCTCGGCAGGGTTTAAATTGGGAGCATAGTCCGCTAATGGATTTATAAATGAGATGAAATCTCTTACATTCTTGCGAATATAAGGCAGATCAACGGGCATGGACTTCAACCCTTCATAGAGATGGACATTGGTCTTATTGGAGAACTCCGCCAGTTCCTGAATGAATTTCCTGCTGATATACCTGTTGGGAACGTTTAATACGGACTTCAACGCCTCATCGCCTTCTTCGGAGTCAGGGTTGAGAATCAGTCTTAAATAATCCAGAATGTATCTGACCTCGGATCTCTGGTAGAAGTTCAACCCGTTTTCAATGTAATAGGGTATTTTCATCTGGGCAAAGGTTTCCTCAACGACCCTGCTCTGGAAATTGGCCCGGTACAGGACAGCGATGTCTTTGTAGGCATACCCTCTCTGTCCAATCAAATCATTGATCTCGTTGACCAGGCATAAAGCTTCTCCTTCCTCCGATGACGATTCCAGGACAATGACCTCATCTCCTTCCGGATTGTCCGTTTTCAGTGTCTTTTCAATTTTCCTGACATTATGGGAAATCAGGTTCTGGCAAGCTTTCAATATCTGCGGGGTGGAGCGGTAGTTGATGTTCAGAATGAAGAGTGTGGACGAATTGAAAGTGCTCTGAAAATTGAGGATATTGTTGACGGAAGCTCCCGCAAAACTGTAGATGCTCTGCCAGTCGTCCCCCGCGATCCAGTAGGATTTATCATCATTGCCTTCCTGATCGACAATCAGCTTGATGATTTCCAATTGCACCGGGTTCGTGTCCTGAAACTCATCGATCAATATGTGGTGATAACGGCTGGCGTACTTTTCCCGAATGGCGTCATTGTCATTGAGCAGAAAATAGGTTTCCAGGAGCAAATCGTCAAAGTCCAGCAGATATTTCTTTGCTTTCTCCTTTTCGTAGGACTCATAGATGTTCGCCACCTTGACCATGGTTTTGTCCGATTCGTAAAGGACACGGAATTCCTCGACGCCAATAAGGTTGTTCTTGGCCAGGCTGATTTCCCTCAGGATGGTTCCCACGGATATGTCCAGGCGCTTCCGCTTCATGAGATTCCGGATAAGATTGATCTGCTCTTTCCCCGAGATGATTTCAAAGACCTTTCCTTCCGTCCGTAACAGGTAATGGCAGAAACTATGGATGGTAGATAAAGTAACTCTCTGCGCCAGTTCTCCCAGTACCGGCACCAGTCTCTGACGCATCTGCTCCGCCGCGTTGCGGTTAAATGTGAGTCCGATGATGGTTTCAGGCTGCACGTTGTATTTTTTGACCAGGTTTCCTATCCTTTCCATCATGACGAGAGTCTTCCCTGATCCCGGCACCGCTATGACCGCCGCTATCCCGTTTGTGAAACTGGCCGCTTTCTTTTGCTCCCTGTTGAGACCTTTCAAGTGTTACCACCTCCTTTCCATTTTCCAATGATTTGATGGCCATCGATATTCTGAACATTGCCGCCACGATCTGATCCACTTTCCGGTGGGTCTTGTCGATCAGGATCATGCTTTTTAAGGCTTTTTCCTTTTCCCTGAGGTAATCCTCCAGAAACTGGATCACTTCGTTTGGGTTGTGACTCTCCAATAACGAGCGAATGTCAATGATCCGCTTGCAGCCGTATTCCGTTTTGACCCTCAGATAATCCTGCGCTTCGATAATGGATTCTTTTGTCATGCCGCAGCCTCCATAAACCACGCGTCGCAGTTCTTCTTGAACGAGCAGTTCTTGCATTTGTAATTGCTGGGACTGTCATTTGGGATAAATATTCCCCTGGATATGCCCTTGGACACTTCCACGATCTTTCTTCTTGCCCTGGTTTCGTCAGCAATGCTGCGGGTGGTATAATAGGACTCGAATTTGGGCTGCTTGGTCTTAATCAGGCAGTCAAATCTCAGCAGAATGTCCGGATATCCATAACCATTTGCACGGACCGCCATCTGATAAAGGGTAAGCTGGAAGTTCCTGTCCACCTCATCATTGGAATAGGCACGGGCAGAAGTCTTGAAATCGTTGATGATGATCGTGCCGGATTGATCCTTTTCCATCAGGTCTATGGAACCGATAACGGGCAAGGGGCAGCCTGGAATGGTAAAGCTGAAAGGTTCTTCAATCCCGATGCATTCATACTCCCGCCAGGAGGACTTGTTGTAATACGCGGTCAACAGTTCCTGACCCTGCAAAAGCATAATATCAGGGTTGTTCCCTTCAGCAAATTTGATGTCGTCCCTTCCATCGG
>CAYGOU010000130.1:2546-4226 GCA_964351455.1 uncultured Porphyromonadaceae bacterium | reverse complement strand
CTCCAGTGATGCTCGAAAGACTGGTGAAGATCTTTCACACTCGGGAACCTGCCCCTCATCTTTTCCGTGTGAAAATCCTGCAAGGCCAAATGAACGGCGCTCCCGAACTCCAGCGCGTCCGGTTTGAATTCCGGCTGGATCTTGTCAATTCTGCCGAACTTGTACAAAAGACCGCAGTCAATGTAATCGTTGATGGAACTTGCCGATAAATGCTCTGTTTTTCTCAATTCCTGTAATTCCACATTTCACCTCGTTTCATGGATAGAGCACAGGATCCTGCGTTTTTCAGGCACTATGCAGCGACATGGGTTACAGATGTAATGATCCATGGGTCGACTGATGTCGCCTGATCGCCTTCCAATCCCTGTCTTTACGGGAGCCTGTGCTCTATGTTTTGTTGTTGATGATTTGATGATGCTTGTTTATTTTTGCAGGCAATCGCTTGAAAACCGCATATTCAAAGGGGCAGGACAACGGATAGGATAATAGGGATAGACAGACAAAGATAAATGGACGTTATCCTGCCCCTGGTTGCAGAAGATTCGCTTTAGTTTTGTAATTGATTAAATGGTTAATACTGATGATTTAAGATGCTGCCTGCAAATAACGGATGAACTCGCCTGCGGATTCTGACGTCAATTGCTCTACCGGAACGCCGTATTTATCCATGGATCTGGCGCCAATGTCTTCCAGAGAGATTCGTCTTCTTCGTGAAAGGTTGTAAAGTGCCGACTTCTGAGCTTCGGACATCAGGGGGGAAGCCGCCGGTTTTGGCTTGCCGTTGCCATTGCCGTTTCCCTTGTTAGGTTTTATAGAACCTTTCGTTTGCGCCGGTTTGGTTTCGACAGGTTTTTCATCCTTGGTTTCTTCATCTGCCGTATTGGCTTCCATAACAGGTATCTGTTTCTCAGGCATGGGAACGACATTGTCCTTTACCTGCGGTTCCGGAGATGCTTCAACTTTCTGACCATCCCCATTGCCGGATTTGAACACGGACTTTATCTGTTTGGCAAACTTCCTGACATTGTCTTTTCCAGCTTGCGGTGTTTTCCTGCTCTCATCGCCGCCGATAATGTCATTCAGATCCCCCAGTTCCTCCAGCGCGGTCATGCCGATATTGTCCATATCCCGGAATGCCCTTGCTTTGGCCCTGGTTGATGCCATTCTGATTAAATGCCTGGCAACCTTGGAATTGCAATTCTGGGGATTGGCGTCGCCGATGTCCGAGAATCTCTTTCCGTCTATTGTTTCCACTCTGGCCTTGCAGATGGCGGTATTTTTGTTTTCATCGGACGGATATTGAATGAGTTCCACATCGACCAGGCAGAGGTTCTTCTGGTGCGCCACATCCAGCAATCCCGCATAGAGCACAAAGTCCTTGTCGTCGATCTGCCTGACGAAATTGTCGTCCAGCTTGGGTCTCCATCTTTCCAGGTAATGGATGCTTTCCGAGTCGCCTTCCGTGATGGAATTCATGACCGCCATGATATGCTTGCATTTGAAAGTGGAATCGTTTTTGAACCCCCTGGCGAAGTCTCCGCAGTTGCAGAAGTAGTCCGTTTCGCTGCTGTAGCAGACCTTATAGCAGATCTTCCCTTCTTCGGACTCGACATAAAACCACGGTGATTCTTCCAGATGAAATACTTTCAAGTTCTGAGAGCGTTCGCTTCTCTTTAGCGC
>CAYGOU010000130.1:1609-2536 GCA_964351455.1 uncultured Porphyromonadaceae bacterium | reverse complement strand
TAATTTCAGTGTTGGCCCTGCTATCATAGGTTAATTCCTCCTGAATGAGATTGGTTGAAATCAGAATGGCACTTCGCCGTTGATCGATTCCGCGGATGTTTCCCCTTCCTTGAAGCCTCTGCCGTCCGTTTTGATAAACTCGATGCTGTTCCCGATGATCTGGAAGGTGTTGCGGTTCTGACCATCATCCGTGGTCCACTTGTTTTGATCGAGGATTCCGGCAATGGCGATCCTGGCGCCTTTGTGGAGATAGGTAGAGCAGACCTCCGCGAGCTTGTGAAACGTGACGACTTTGATCCAGCAGGTTTTCTTCTTTCCGGCCTGAAAAGCGATATTGAATGACGTTACCGGGTTTCCATCGGGTGAGTAAAAGACCTTGGGATCGTCTCCCAGGTTCCCTGTGGCAATAAATTGATTGAGCATTGGTGTTTCTCCTTTCTGAAAATGATTGGTTAAAATGGGTTGATTTTGCGGGTGCTTTGGCTTATGTTTTTCTCCGGACGTTAAAAATAGTCTCCTTTCCTGAAAGCATTTCATTGCAAAGAGTTTAAGTTAACTCTTTATTATTAATGTATATAGTGATTCACTCTATCCCTGATTTTACGGAGGATAAATCAACATGAGCGATAACGTTTTTAAAATCATCGGAATCGTCTTTTTGAGTGCCGCCATAATGCTTTGTGGTTCATGCACAACTGTAAAATGTGAAGCCGAAAAACTATCATGCAAATGGGATTGTCCGGAAACAGTTGGGTTGAAGCAGGTTTGTGAGCAGAAGTGCAATTTGTTATATGATATTTGCAAGAATAAATAGCGGTTGGCAAGGAGTCCGGCATGAATAAATCAGATTTGATTGATGAACTGGCAAAGAAGAATAATCTGAATCAAAAACAAGCGACACAAATAATTGATCTTGTCTTCGATGGT
>CAYGOU010000130.1:0-1599 GCA_964351455.1 uncultured Porphyromonadaceae bacterium | reverse complement strand
GTTTTACAAATGAACTTAACAATGACGGCAGAATTGAGATCAGAGGGTTCGGAAGCTTTACCGTGAGGGAATATAATGCTTACAAGGGCAGGAATCCTAAAACAGGAGAAAAGGTAGAGGTGAAAACAAAGAGACTGCCGTTTTTCAAGGTGGGTAAGGAACTGAAGGAGATGGTGGATGGGAGATAGGAGTAGCGAGCATAGCGCTGGACAGCTTCCTGTAATGTATGCTTGATGACTTTCATCAATTATGCAAGATTACAAATGGATATGAGCTATTCGTGCTGATTGATTATTGCTAACGGATGGAAAAGTATGGCTATCAAAGGAGCGGTGTGTGACTAAGAATGTAGGGCTTATGTGTTTCTCTCCAACAAATACAACAAGAAAAATATGTAACGCTGTAGCTTTGGGGATGGGATCAGAAGATCCGATAGTGTTGGACATGACTCTCCCAGACACACGAGCGAATATTATTGCTAATTCGAGTACCGCTACAAAAGATATAGATCACTTAATTGTAGGCGCCCCAGTTTATGCCGGAAAACTTCCACTTCAAACCATAGACTATCTTAGAGCTTTTGGCGGAACCGGAAAAGAATGCACTGCAATTGTTGTATACGGCAATCGGGATTACGGGATTGCACTTTACAACATGGTAGAGATGCTTTCACAAAATGGGTTCACTGTCGTCGCTGCTGGAGCGTTTATTGGCCAGCATTCATATTCAGACATAGTGCCTGTTGCATTGGGACGACCGGATAAATCAGATATAGATAAAGCACGAAAGTTTGGAGCCAAGATATTGAGCGCATCCAAGCATTTGAGCCTTAGAGATATTCCAGTTCAGCTTGACAGATCCTCCAAGTCTAACAAATATCCGTCGCTCAAACCATCCTGAGATTATTCCGGGAAAAAGGTTTTAAACTTGAAGGTACTTGATCGTAATCTTAGTTCAGCCATCGAAAATCTTTTAAATTCAGAGGTTGTCCCATGAAAGATCAAACCAAGACAAAGCAGGCCCTGATCCAGGAACTGTCTTCTTTGAAACATAGAATCCAAGAACTGGAACGAGCGGAATCCGAGCGCAAGCAGGTGGAAGAGGCACTGCAGGAAAGAGAGGAAAAGTATCGAACCATTTTGCAAAGCATTGAGGATGGTTATTTCGAGCAAGACCTTGCAGGTAACTTTATTTTCTTAAACAATTCAATGTCCAGAATATACGGGTATCCGGAAGAAGAATTGATGGGCATGAATTACAAGCAACACACCGATCCAGAGAGCGGCAAAAAATGTTTTCATGCTTATAGGAATATCTATAAAACGGGGCAACCCGGAAAAGTCATTGACTTTGAAATTATCAGAAAAGACGGAACCAAGAGACACATTGAATCCTCTGTGTCCCTGATAAAAGATTCTGCGGGAAATCCGATAGCGTTTAGAGGGATTGTGCGTGACATCACCGACCGCAAGCAGGCAGAGGGAAAACTCCAGGAAACCCTCGAAAGTCTCAGAAAATCTTTTGGCACCTTGATTCAGGTCATGGTATCTGTCGTTGAGTCCAGAGATCCCTATACATCCGGCCACCAGACCCGGTCTG
>CAYGOU010000129.1:4230-8410 GCA_964351455.1 uncultured Porphyromonadaceae bacterium | reverse complement strand
AGTGTTGATCTGCTCAACAAGCAGACTAACCTGCCACTCTTTAATGAGAACCTGGCTAAAGCCGGTATCATTGCCCCGGCATCAGCCCTGAAAGGCACAACCTCCTCCATCATAAACTATCTGCCTGAATCCGGTCCGTCCAATTCAAAGGCCCACATCTCTACCCCGGAGGATCTTCTGAACATGTCGAATGCCCTTGAGGTGTTCTCAGCTGACTATTTCAGCGATGACCAGAGAAGATTGGGAGCTATAATGGCCATGACCACCCCATCTGGCGAAGTTTATAATCACACCAAAGTGATCTGCGATCGCCTGACCGGGGGAACCCTCGAAAACGTCAGGTTAGTGGATATCATGGGCCATCGTTTCATCATGAGCCTCATTATGCAGGAAAATGGCGAAATGGATTACACCGTCAGCTTTGTCGCCTATCAGAACGGTAGCACCTATACCATCGACAATCAATGGTCAAAAGAATGGTACAGGCCTAAAGGTTCTGAACCGGTGTTCAATTACCAGGTTTGGACCGTTTCACGTGAGCAGACCATTCGTCTGGTTGAGGAAATCCTTAAGCGGATGCAACTTGACCGCGAACTTGCCTACTTGAACGACGGCACCCAGAGAATTCCCACCCTCTTTGTGAAGAATGGACATTATCAGAACGGTATTCTCACTCTGACCGTTTCAAACCCGAATGGTGCGGCAAATCTTACCATAAAGGGGACATTAACCCGTACCGAGAAATCCGACAGAGAAACCCTCGCTCCGATTACCATACCCCTTGACCGCAATTTAAGGGAGCAGCAGGTGCCGGTTCCGGTCGGATACCTTTTTGATCTTGGATTCACGGTAACCAACGAAAGCGACAGAGGACTTGATGAATTGTATTTTGCCGATGGAGCCTGGGGCCGTTACGTTGAGGAAGACGGTGGAATAATCCATCAGTTTACCATTGATCCCAATTCAGGTGCCTCAGCCCATGGCGAATACCTCGTTGAAAGAGATGTGACCCTTAAAGGTTCGGTAAAAAGCTACGTCAGTCTCTTCCGCAATCTTACCACCCGTAAGCAACCGGTTGACCTCAGCGCCTTCAATCATCTTGTTTTTGAGGCTTCGGGTAGCGGAACTGTTGAAATCATAATGATAAAGGAGAGTGTTCCGGTTTGGAGTAATCACTTCAGGAGAACCATCCTTCTGACCCCAACCGCTACCGAATACAGCATTGGGTTTGAAGAGTTCTCAAGCTCAACAGGTGAAAACTTCACCGGCGATGATCTGGTCTCCATTGTCTTCAATGCCATTGGTAACAATGTTCACTCTACACCCTTCGAGATCAACCTCCGGGGATTGAAATTCAGTAGCCATGAAAGCATTACGGATCCCACTGCCCGTGATCTTTCTCTTGAACTTTACCCAAATCCTGTCTCAGGTATAGCAACCTTTAGCTTTAAATTGGCAGAAACCGGGTCAGTTAGAATGTCGATTCATGACATGACCGGCAAAGAGGTAGGCATTCTGCTTGACGGCAACATTTCCAAAGGAGCACACCAGATTCTCTATGAAAACCAAAGCCTGAAAGCCGGCACCTATTTCTGCCGCTTTGTTCACAGTGGCGGTATTGAAATATTGAAATTCTCCCTGCTCGATTAGCAGTGAATACAATAGGTATAAAAAGAGAGGCCGGATTCAGATCCGGCCTCTCTTTTTATTTTCCTAATCCTTTTGTTGAAAGCAGGCCGCATGCAGCCTGTATGTCTTCACCCCTCGAGGCCCGAACAGTGGTCAGAATTCCCCTTGCATTGAGCCGGTCCTTGAATTCCTGAACTGAACTGTCATCTGAACCTTTCAATGGGGTATCCGGAATCGGATGAAAGCGGATCAGATTGACCCGGCATCGGAGTCCGTTCAGCAACTTTGTAAGTCCTTTAACATGAGCAGGCGTATCGTTGAGTCCTTTGAACAGAATGTACTCAAAAGAAACCCTCCTTTGCCTTCCAAAATCAAATGCACGAACCGTGGAAATGACCTCATGAAGCGGATAAACCTGCTCGATGGGCATCAGGCTGCGCCGCTCCTCTTCAAAAGGCGTATGCAGGCTGACTGCCAGATGCGCCTCGCATCTGTCAAGAAACTGCTTCATGGCAGGCACAATCCCAATGGTGGATACGGTAATTCTACGCGGACTCCAGGCATAACCCCATTCAGCGGTTAGAATCTCAATGCTCTTCAATACCTCTTCGAGGTTATCAAACGGCTCGCCCATGCCCATGTAAACGACACTGGTCAACGCTTCACGCTCAGGCAGGCTATGTATCTGGTTCACAATCTGACCGGCAGAAAGGTTGGCCTGAAACCCCTGCTTTCCGGTCATGCAGAACAAACATCCCATCTTGCATCCAACCTGGCTCGAAACACAAAGGGTGGCCCGGGCCCGGTCAGGAATATAGGCTGCTTCAACAAACTTCAGTGGAGCCGTCTGGTACAGATACTTTTTGGTGCCATCCGACGACTCCTCCACCCTGACGGGTTTTTCCAGACCAAGCAGGTATCCCGACTTCAGATTCTCCCTTGCCGCTGTCGAAAGGTTGGTCATCTCATCGATCGATCCCACATGCTTCTTATAAAGCCAGTCGGCAATCTGCCTGGCCGCATACTTGGGTAGCTTGAGATCGTTGCAAACCTTCTCAAGTTCACCCAAACTCATCCCAAATAAACTGCCTGAATATTTATCCAAATCCATATCCAACCTATAACCGTAAACCTAAAACCGTAAACTTTAAACTGTAAACCGTAAACCGCACCTAGAAGTATATCTCTGACACAATCTGCCTGAAAGGCACTCCCCTGGCAATCAGAATATCTCTGGTTTCAACAACCATTTCGGCACTCCCGCAAAGGTAATACAATGCATCTGGCCGCAACTCAGTAACTATAGAAAGGTAATCTGTCACCCTTCCGTGAAACAATCCCTCACCCTCCTCCCTCGAACAGCAACGTACATACCGGTCGCCAAGCGCTGAAGACAATTCCCCGGCAAAATAAAACGAGTCGGCATACCTTCCGCCATGCAACAGGGTTTTGTTCGCACCCATTCCCGATCTGAACATTGACAGAAAAGGAGCCAGTCCTGTGCCCTGCGCAATCCACCAGGCCTCACCTTCCGTACCTGAAAACCTGCCAAACGCAGGCGATGCCATCAGCCGGTCTCCCCGTCTGAGATCGGCCAGCCTCGGGGTCAGCTTGCCACTGTCGACAACGTTGAACAAAACCTGAACATTGGCATCCCTGCTTCCACTGGCTATCGAATAGAGCCTGGGTTCATCCATGCCTGCACCGCATAGCCTGATTACCTGTCCTGGTTCAAAATCAAAAAACCGACCAAACTCCAGAATGTATGAATCCCTCGAAACCTGCTCAAGCTTTTCTACCCTAACCTCCACCATTTGACGATCCTTTGTGCTCATGATAACGCAATTGAACAACATACAAAATTGAGGGATAATTGTTTCAGCTCCCGGTAAACCCGAAATTGTTAAAAATCATTAAATCATGCCCCACCCTTTCCGTCACCTGAATAATACCATAAATTTGAGTATTATACCTTCTAAACCATGAAAAAATCAATCCTTTTTCTATGCCTGATTTTATCAGGATTTCAGTTATCAGCACAAAAACAGGCAATTACCGAAGGCAACGAGCGCCTCAGCCGGTTCGAGAACCAGCTCCGGCTCATTGATCAATCTCCCTACAAGGATCTAAACTGGCAGTTTCTGGGTCCGCTTAACATCAGCGGCCGGTGCACCGATATAGAGGTAGTGCAGCCAAAAGGAGAACACTACGAGATCTGGGTCGCCTCAGCATCAGGAGGCATCTGGAAAAGTACAGATTCAGGGGCAACCTGGGAAAGCACCTTCGACCAGCAGGTAACCACCGACATCGGAGACCTGGCCATCGATCCCAAAAACAGCAAGGTGGTATGGGCGGGCACCGGTGAAGCTAACATCTTCAGGAGCTCAATGGCAGGATGCGGCATTTATAAAACCACCGACGGTGGCAAGTCCTGGAAGAACATGGGACTGGAGAACACCAACACCATAGCCAGGGTGGTCATTCATCCCGAAAAAACTGATGTTGTTTATGTCGCCGCCTCCGGACACGAATGGACACCAAACCCTGAGAG
>CAYGOU010000129.1:0-4220 GCA_964351455.1 uncultured Porphyromonadaceae bacterium | reverse complement strand
CCCTGAGAGAGGAGTATACAAAACCAGCGATGGAGGTAAAACCTGGAACAACATCCTCTTTGTAAACGATCTGACAGGAGCCATAGATCTTGTCATGGACCCCCGTGATCCAAACACCCTCTATGCATGCACATGGCAGCGTATCCGCAAGAAATGGAACGATCCCCGAACACTGCCCGGATACAACGGAAGCGGAGTGTGGAAAACCACCGACGGCGGGGCCACCTGGAAACAGATCAACCAGGGATTGCCCGCACCTGAGCACCTCGGCAGGATCGGAATCGACATTGCCCGCTCCAATCCCGATATCCTTTACCTGCTGGTCGACAATTACGAAATCGCCAGGGAAGCTAAACCGGGAGACCTCGATTCATACGGAAGACAAAAAGCCGGAGTCATCAAGGGAGCTACCGTTTATAAAACCACCAACCAGGGAGCAACCTGGTCACAGGTAAGCGGACAGTCTGCACAAATGAAGAAATTCATGGAGGGCCATTCCGGAACCTACGGATGGGTATTCGGACAGATCAGGGTTGATCCTGTCAATGAAAACAAAGTTTACACCCTTGGCCTGTTTCTTAACACCTCCACCGATGGAGGAAAAACCTACGAGGCTGAAAGAAGCATCCACATGGATCACCACGCCCTCTGGGTTGATCCCGAAAATCCCGACTACATGCTCAGCGGAAACGACGGCGGAATCTATGTCAGCTACGATTGTGGAAAGAGCTGGAAGCATTTCGTTGAGATCCCGGTCATCCAGTTTTACAATGTAGGATTCAGCCTGGAGAATCCATTTCATATCTATGGATCCATACAAGACCATTTCAGCTTTCGGGGAAAGGTTGACCTCAGCCGGGGACGCGATAAAATTCCTGCAGTTGAATGGGAAAGCGCTCCCGGTGGCGAAGGGTGCAACCATGTGGTCGATCCCCGTAACCCAAACATCCTTTATTCAGCAGGTTTTTACGGCTCATTGACCCGAAGTGAATACCGGGATGGCAAATGGACATCAGCCGGGATTCTTCCAAAACCTGGTCCCGGGGAACCACCACTCAGAGGACAATGGGTGGCGCCATTCATCCTTTCTCCTCACAACCCGGATGTGGTGTATCACGGCATGCAATACCTTTTCCGCTCTCCCGATCAGGGTAAAAGCTGGACCAGAATCAGTCCCGATCTCACACACAACAATCCCGCAAACATGGGCGACATCTCTTACCAGACCCTGTTTGCCCTTTCCGAATCTCCGCTCACCGAAGGCCTTATATATACCGGCAGCGATGACGGAAAGGTGCACGTAACCCGCGATGGAGGAACCACATGGAAGGATATCAGCAAGGGATTGGCCGCCGACCGGTGGATCAGCAGGATCGTTGCATCAAAGTACAACCCGTCAACCGTGTACCTTACCCAAAACGGCAAAAGAGACGACGATTTTCAGGTTTATGTATGGAAATCCGATGATTATGGCACAACCTGGACCGACATTTCCAAGAACATTCCACTGGGACCGGTCAATGTGATCCGTGAGGACCCAACCGATCCAGACATCCTGTATACCGGAACCGATATCGGAGTTTACGTATCCAAGGACCAGGGAGTAACCTGGCAGGTCGCCGGAAACCTACCCTCAACCTATGTCCAGGATCTGGCCATTCATCCGCTTACAAACCTCATGATCATCGCCACCCATGGCCGCGGAATGTGGGCCCTCGACCTCAATCCCATTAACCAATAAAACCCTAAACCTAAGACCCTCAACACGATGAAAAAACAACTTTCTTCTCTTCTCATGATCCTGGCCGTGACTTTGATTTTGGGCCAGCCTGCATGGAGTCAACAGAAAAATCCGGTCAATGAAGGAAAAACCAGACTTCAGCTTTGGGAAAAGCACTTGCAGCTGAAGGCTGCATCGGAATTCAAAGACCTTAACTGGCAATTCGTCGGTCCGACCGCAATCAGCGGACGGGCTACCGATGTCGCCGTAGTGGCACCAAAGGGCAAAAATTACACCATTTACGTGGCAACCGCCTCAGGCGGAGTCTGGAAGAGCGACAACGAAGGACTTACCTGGGCTCCCATCTTCGAAGGTGAAGTAACCTCCTCAATCGGAGACATTGAACTTGACCCCAACAATCCGCAGGTCCTCTGGGTCGGAACAGGTGAGGCCAACATTTTCAGAAGCTCCCATGCCGGATGCGGGATTTACAAAACCAACGACGGAGGCAAAACCTGGAAGCACATGGGTCTTGAAAATACCAATACCATCGCCAGGATCGTCATCAATCCCAAAAACAGCAATGAGATTTATGTGGCTGCCGGAGGGAATGAATGGACCACCAATGCAGACCGTGGCATCTTCAAATCCAACGATGGAGGAAAAACCTGGAACAAGATTCTCTATGTGGATGAGATGACCGGAGGCAATGATCTGGTGATGGATCCAAAAGACCCGAATACCCTCTACGCCACCACCTGGCAGCGGATCAGAAAGCGCTGGAACGACCCGCGAAATGAGGCTGACTATACTGGCAGCGGGATATGGAAAACCACCAATGGTGGCAAATCATGGGAAAAGATCAACCAGGGCCTTCCCGAACCCCAATTCAGGGGGCGCATCGGTATAGATATTGCAGCCTCGAATCCCAAAGTGCTTTATGCATTTGTTGACAATTATGAAATCGCCAGGTACTACACCGGCACTGAAGAGTACGACTCCTATGGCCGGCCCAAGGGGGGCATCATAAAGGGTGCAACCATCTACCGCAGCGATGACCGCGGGAAAAACTGGAAAGAGGTGAGTGGACAGACCCCTGAAATGAAACAGTTTATGGAGCGTCACTCATCAACGTATGGATGGGTTTTTGCACAAATCCGGGTCGATCCCACCGATGAGAATACCATCTACACCATGGGTATCATGTTGAATGTATCAAGAGACGGCGGAAAGACATTCTCCACCCTGAGAGGCATGCACGTCGACCACCATGGACTCTGGATAGATCCGCTCAATAACGATTACCTGGTGAACGCCAACGACGGCGGAGTGGTTATTTCTTACGATGGAGGAAAAACCTGGAGACAGAATCTTGACAACCTTCCCGCCGTGCAGTTCTTCAACATCGGCTTTGATATGGATACCCCATTCAGGGTCTATGGCTCGGTACAGGATCATGGAAGTTACAGCGGAGTCATCGATCTCACAAGAGGTCGCGACCGCATCCCGGTGCAGTCTTTTGAGTCAGCCCCCGGGGGCGAGGGTTCAAGCCACGCCATCGATCCCACCAATCCGAATATTGTCTATTCCGCCGGATTTTATGGAAGTATTTCGCGGACAGACCTGTCAACAGGTCAGCGAAAATCCATCCTTCCGGTTGTCTTTGAAGATGAAGCTCCCCTCAGGGGAGAATGGGTGGCTCCTTTCATCATATCCCCCCATAACAACGAGATCATATACCATGGCATGCAGTACCTCTTCAGATCCCATGACCGCGGGGATACCTGGAAAAAGATCAGCGCCGATCTTTCCCACAACGATCCTGCCAAAATGGGCGATATCTCCTATCAAACCCTCTTTGCCCTCTCAGAGTCACCCCTGAAATTTGGATTGATCTATACCGGCACCGATGACGGCCGGCTGCATATGACCAAGGATGGTGGTGCTAACTGGAAAGAAATCACAAAAGGACTGGCGACAGACCGCTGGATCAGCAGGGTGGTCGCTTCAAAATTCAAATTGTCGAAGGTTTACGCAGCCCAGAACGGAAAACGTAATGATGATTTCGCCGCCTATGTATGGAAATCTGAAGACTATGGACAAACCTGGACCGACATCTCAGCGAACATTCCCGCCGGAACGGTAAATGTCATCCGGGAGGATCCGTTTGTGCCAGGTATTCTCTATGTTGGAACAGACAATGCTGTATTTGTCAGCAAGGACGACGGAAAAAGCTGGAGTGTGCTGGGGAATCTCCCTTCAACCTATGTTCATGACCTCATCATCCATCCCCGCGACAATATGCTCGTAATCGCCACCCACGGACGCGGTATCTGGGCACTGGATGCCAACCTGGTAAACAAAGCATTCGACCGGCCACGATTCAGACAGTAGACTAAGAAAGAAGAAAGAGGCCTGTAGAAATTAAGGCTAAGGCTAAGGCTAAGGTCAGGGAGTAAGGGTTAACCCGCACGAGGCAACCTACTCCTTACACCTTAGC
>CAYGOU010000128.1:0-8423 GCA_964351455.1 uncultured Porphyromonadaceae bacterium | reverse complement strand
CACCTGCCCCTCCAGACGATCGAGCGGCATCCTCACCTTCGTTCCGCTTTCGGTTTCGTGGCATTCGAGGGGATGAATGTCGCCGGTCCAGGGATCCCACCACTCGGCAGATCCCTTGCTGTTGAAGGTGCACCATGAGTCTTTTTTGGCATCCATCACGAGGTAAATATCCCGCCCGTCGATTTTCCGGTGCATGGCCCGTACCGGATCCTCGCCGGTGACCGCACGGGGCAGGATCGACGATACCACGGACAGGAGCTGCGGCACCGAATCGAGCCGGTTACCTTTCGCAAAGAGCTCCTCCAATATCCTGTTTAAATCAGGATCATGACTGCCGGCGTGATCGCTGGCTTCGGGCAGCGGACCGATGTTGATCACCACACCACCGCTGCGGTAAAACTCCAGGGCTTTCTTCAGGGTCTCCCACCGGATGGCCTTCATGCCAGGAAGGATGAGCACCCTGAACGACATTCCGGACACTTCAAGTTGATGACCGTTAACTATTGCCCGCTCCATCGACTGGTCATCCATGAAGGTAAAATCGTAGCCATTCGGAAAAAGGGCGCGACCGGCGTCGAAGGCGATGCGGGTCGACTCATCGCCGTTCATGCGGGCCTGCATCGGACTCACCGGGTACATGATCGCAATGTCATTCTGAAGTGTTCCCTGGCTCAGCAGGTAACTCAACCTTTCGAAGTACTTCAGAAAAACGCCCATATGATCCCAATAAGGCATTCTGAAATGATAGCATGGAGGCGCCCACTCCCAGAAGCTCCCGTGGGTACTATAATAGAGGCCGTGGAGGTTCAGAAGGTTACATCCGTACAGGTAATTTTCAAGGGTGGCATGCATGAGCCGTTCGGGAGTGGCACCCCAGCCCAGGCTGTGGTAGCCTTCGAGCCAGACCCGCGGCCGGTGGTACAGATTGGCGATCGATGAGGAGATCTTGCCCTTGATCAGATCGGCATAGCCACCCGGGGTGTCGTGTCCGGGTGCCGTATACCAGCGCTGGACCCTGAAATTGTCGCCATACTCACCGGGATTGAGCCCGCGCCCATTGGGATCGGCTCCGTAGATCATGCCCCTGTCGTTGTGCCAGTTGAAAATCGGGATGAAGTAGCGCTCCTCGCTGAGACTCACCTTCACATCCATGAAATCGAGGCGTGCCTTGGCCGTGACCGGTCCCATTTCTGTGAACAGGGCCGGCAGCACCTCCATGAGTTCATACCCTTTTCTGGCTTTAAACTCCGACCTCAGGTCGTCGCTCCAGATGAGGTCGCCCACACCGAAATGGAGCTCATCCTGGAAGAAGTAGTTCAAACCCTCGGAACTCTGATTCACCGCCCGATCCTGAAAGGGCTGAAAGAACTTATCTATCACCCTTTCTCCTGCCAGCGGATGAATCGGATTGAGCGTTCCGGCAATCCTCGGCGCCGTAACCACCCAAACCTGCCATTCGTGCGAGGGGGGAGTCCAGCGGAGTGTCTGGCCTTCAATAAAATCAGTCAGATCAATTCCTTTTTGCACCGGGATGTTGTTCTGCAGCCGGTAGCCCCATACGGCGACCAGATCCGGCGGCATCGCGAATTCAACCGGGCTGTCGTGCGTGGCCCGAAGTATTGTATCGATCCGGATCTCGCGACCCTGGATTTCTGCTTCATGATAGATCAGCTCGTTAAACAGGTTGTTGCTTCTGGGCCAGTCGATGGTATAGCCACTTAGGCCGATCCCCATGTTTCTTTTGGCGCATTCATCTGCTACGAACTTCCAGTCCTCCCACCACGCTTCGCTGAAGATTTTGGGTTCCATCTGCCAGGTTGGCCAACCGGGACTGTCCTTATGCATGTAATTGACTTGCATGCCGGCGATGCCTTTCTCGTGAAGTTCTTCGATCTGCCACAGCAGCCTATCCCGGTCGAGCGGGTCGCCGTTCCACCACCAGAATGGTACCTGTCCGTACCCGGGAGGAGGGGTTTTGAAGGAGAGGGGGAGAGTGGGGGACTGGGAGACTTGGAGACTGGGCGATATGGGGACTTGGGGACTTGGGGACTGGGAGATGAGGGTGAGCGGGGTGAGGAGAATGAGGAAAGTGATGAGGGTGAGGGGGGTGGTTCTCATGTTTTGGATGCTTGTTATTAATTAACCACAAAGGGCATAATTGTACAATATTACAAACATATTTGTTACTTTTGTACAGAATATAGTATAATAATGAATTCGAAGAAACAAATACTGTTGCCCAGGCACCAGAAAATCCTTGAGGTTCTCGGAGAAAACATGAAACTTGCCAGGAAGCGCCGCAAACTGACAACCATTCAGGTTGCTGAGCGAGCCGACATCTCCAGGAATACCCTTTATCTGATTGAGAAAGGAACACCAGGTGTATCGATGGGTGCGGTATTTAACGTGATGCGGGTATACGGACTGCAGGATGATTTTCTGAAGCTCGCTGCCGATGACGAACTCGGGAACAAACTCCGGGATATTGAACTTTTGGGTAAGAAATAACCATGTCAACAGATAAAACAGACCTGTATGTTTATGCCCATTGGATGGGTATGCCGGAACCGGTGCTGATCGGGATATTGTCGGCGCACCAGGGAAAAGGGCGTAAATCATTCAGCTTTACCTACGATGAGCATTGGCTGAAAGGAAAGAGCCTGTACCTGATTGATCCGGATATAGGATTCTATTCCGGCCCTCAGTTTCCAAACCAAAAAGAAAACTTTGGCGTATTTCTCGACTCCATGCCGGACACTTGGGGAAGAATGCTCATGAAAAGGAAGGCAGCCCTGCAGGCATTGGAGGATGGCACAAAAGTCCCTGTGCTTTATGACATAGACTTTCTGCTTGGAGTTGCCGATACCTGCAGGATGGGTGCCTTACGCTACAAACTTGATCCGGAAGGGCCATTTTTGAGCGATGAAATGAAATCTCCGATTCCACCCTGGACTTCAGCAGGCGAGTTGCAGCACATCGCAGGCCTGGCAGAATCTGACAAAGAGATAAAGAATCTCAACCAGTGGCTTGCTTTGCTGATGGCTCCGGGATCATCTCTGGGAGGTGCCCGGCCCAAGGCAAACATACTGGATAAATTCGGTCATCCCTGGATTGCCAAGTTTCCATCCCGGAACGATAGCATTGATAAAGCAAAATGGGAATACCTCGCCTATAATCTTGCCTTGTCAGCGGGGATCCAAATGGCGGAATCCAAGATTGAAAAAGTTACCGGTTCCAGCCATACCTTCTTTACCAAAAGATTCGACCGGCTGAACGGCGAGCGAATTCACTTTGCCTCTGCCATGACTCTTACCGGCAACAACGAAGACACCCTGCGTGAGAATCCAGCCAGTTATCTTGATATCGCACTTTTTATTCAGAATCATAGCGGGAAACCCACTTTCGATCTCCATGAACTCTGGAGACGAATTGTTTTTAACATAGCCATATCAAATACCGACGATCATTTGCGCAATCATGGGTTTATTATTGATGGTGATAGCTGGCGGCTGAGCCCTGCATTCGATCTCAATCCATCTATTGACAAAGGAGCATTATCCCTGACTATTGACGAAACCAGCGGAGTCCTTGATTTTGATATTGCAATGGATGTAGCTCCCTATTTCAGACTGAACAAAACCGAGTCAGCAGCGATCCTTTCAGAGGTTCAGAATGCCGTGGGCTATTGGGAAAGAATTGCCGGAAAAATCGGAATATCCCGCAATGAGATTGAGATCATGCGCCCGGCTTTTTCAGTTTGATTCTAAGATTGTAATTTAGGAGCAAACTGAACCGTCATGAAAATGCAGTCATTATTGAACCTATTGGGCTTGATTTCCGGCGTATTGTTGCTCTCCGGATGCAACCCGCCAGCCACCGTTCCGGCCGAAGAGGCCTTTCGCAACCTGGTGATGCAGGATCCTGAACTGAATGATAAGGAGAAGCTGGGAAAGCTGCTCTTTTTTGAAAACGCCCTTTCGACCCCGGAGGGACAGAGCTGCTCATTCTGCCACGATCCGAAAGCCGCCTTTGCGGATCCCAACTACGAACTCCCGGTATCCAAGGGGGCCATCGAGGGAAGGTACGGGAACCGCAACGATATGCCCGTCTCTTATGCCGCCTTTGTACCTCCGCTTCATTACGACGAGGAGGAGGAGGTGTGGGTAGGCGGACTCTTCTGGGATGGCCGGTCGAATACCCTGACCGAACAGGCTATGCAACCTCCACTCAATCCGCTCGAAATGGCAAATCCGGATACCATCACCATTCAGCAGAGCCTAATTGGGCTGCCCTATGCCGATATGTTTACGAAAGTATATGGAGAGGGGGCTTTGGCAACACCGGCGGTTGCCTTTCTGAACATGGCCGATGCCATGGAGGCCTACCAGCGAACCCCCGAAGTCAATCCCTTTTCGTCGAAGTATGACCATTATCTGAGGGGAGAGGTGCTGCTTACTGAACAGGAGATGCGAGGACTGGCACTCTTTATTGCAGAAGACAAGGGGAATTGCGTGGCCTGTCACCCGGTGACCCCGCTCGACGACGGCACCCCGCCGCTCTTCACCGACTTCACCTACGACAACCTCGGGGTTCCGGTAAACGCCGGCAGTCCTTTTCTGCTGCTGCCTCCGGAGCTTAATCCCGATGGCATGAATTACATTGATCCGGGACTGGCAGCCACCGTGAATGATCAGGCTGAATTCGGAAAGTTCAGGGTTCCCACCCTCCGGAATGTCGGGATCACGCAGCCTTATATGCACAACGGTTATTTCAGAACCCTCTGGGATGTTGTCGCCTTCTACAATACCCGCGACATCGCCCCCTGGCCCGCACCCGAAGTGGCCGAAACCATGAACCGCGATGAGATGGGCGACCTCGGACTCACAAACCTCGAGATCGAAGACATCATTGCCTTTATGCTAACCCTCACTGACGGCTTTACTCCGCAAGCGAAATGATGACATAAGATCACCTTTCTCATCCTTCGATAATCTTCAGCTGCCCAAGACCCAAACCATGCAACGATTTTCTTCATTTTCCCTTTTTCTTCGAACCCTCATTTTGCCTTTTGCCTTCTGCCTTCTGCCTTCAGCCCTCCTTCAAGGACAAAGTCAAACCACCATTCTGTTGCGCGGCGATTTTCCGGATCCCACCATCCTCAGGGATGGAGACCTCTGGTACATGACACACTCATCATACGATTTTTATCCGGGACTCCTCATCTGGAAGTCAAGCGACCTGGTAAACTGGGAACGGGTCACCCGGGCTCTTCATACCGATGTTGGAAATGTATGGGCTCCTGAACTGATCCGGCACAACGACCTCTTCTACCTCTATTTTCCGACCTCGATGGGGGGCAATTTTGTGATCACTGCCAGCAATATCGAGGGACCCTGGAGCGAACCGGTACACATCGATGTTCGTGGCATCGATCCGGGTCATGTTGTGGGTAAAACCGGTGAGCGCTACCTCTATCTGAACAACGGAAGGGTGGCTCCGCTGGCGGATGATGGTTTGTCGGTAACAGGACCCATGAAGCGGGTTTACGAAGGATGGAATTACCCCCTTGATTGGGGTGTCGAATGCTTCTGCCTTGAGTCGCCCAAGCTGGTATACCGCGAACCCTGGTATTACATGACCTCGGCACAGGGCGGAACCTCAGGACCAGCAACCTCACACATGGCGGTGGCTGCCCGGTCAAAGGATCCGCTCGGTCCCTGGGAGAATTCGCCCTACAACCCGGTGGTCAGAACCTGGAAGGCCTCTGAGCCCTGGGTCTCAAAGGGTCATGGAACCATCTTTGCCGATGCGAACGATCGGTGGTACATTGTTTATCATGCCTACGAAAGGGGACACCTGCCGATGGGCAGAAGCACCCTGGTTGAGCCTGTTGAATGGACCTCAGACGGCTGGTACAAATCTTCGGTGAAGGGGTTGAACTACCACATGAACAACAGCAACCTGATCGGGTCGGATGATTTTTCGGGCAAAGAACTCAAACTTCAGTGGGCATTCAGCAATACCGGCGGAAATCCCTTTACCCCGGAGGCCAGGTACCACGCTAAACTTGACGGGGAGAAGCTCATCTTAGAAACCCCGGTAGAAGGCATGGTGGTGATGCACGCAGTGCCCGGAGTTCCTGATTATGAAGCCACTGTAAAACTCGAAGCAGGGGCGGGTACCGAGGCGGGACTGATCCTCTATTTTACCGACGAGTGGTATGCAGGACTCGCGATCCGCGATGGAGAACTGTTCAGCCTCAGTCTGGGCAAGGAGCATTGGGGAGCCAAAATCCAAAATCCTGAAATAAAATACCTGAAACTGAGGATGGATCACTATACCCTGTTTATGTCATACAGTGAGGATGGTCAAACCTGGCATCCCTACGAAATCGCACTCGAGGTTTCGGGATACCAAAAGAACGTGCTCGGAGGCTTCTCGAGTCTGAAGATCGGCATCTACGGAAAAGGCGGCGGAAAAGTTGCAGTGGATGAATTTACCTTCAACCAAAACTAATTAGCCAATTGCCACATTGTCTCATTGTCTCATTGCCTCATTGCCTCATTGCCTCATTGTCTCATTGTCTCATTGCCTCATTGCCCATCTGCTCAAAATGCTCCCGGATTGTTTGCTCAACCGGAATGTAGCTGATTCCCAGTTTTTCGCGGCTTTTTGAATTGTCGAGGTAAAACCGGATGTTGGCGTTGGCTTTCACCATTTTGCGACTGATGCCGAAGGCCGGTCCCAGTAGTAATATCAGCCATTTGGGCATTTCACGGCGGGGCAGTGGGTAACCCTCTCCGAAGTGCTTTCTGATGATGTTGGCGATATCCAGAAAACTTCCGTGTCCGGATGCCAGAATATGCCTGCCTTCAGCATCCTCATTTAGAGCCGCCAGGATATGAGCTTCGGCCACATCCCTGACATCCACGATCCCATACCAGAACATGGGCACCCCGGTACGCAGCTTGCCGCTGACGATCTGCTTCAGGATCGAATTGCTGGTTGAATCGCTCTGATTGCCAAGCGCCGGTCCCAGTACAAAAGAGGGGTTGATCACCACCAGTTTCCATCTGACCTGCTCTCCGGCAATCTTCCAGGCCTCCTGTTCGGCAACGGTTTTCGAATAGGAGTAGGGCTGGTGAACAGGACTGCTGGTTTTGTTCCAATGGGTTTCGTTGAAGGTCAAATCCTTCATGCCAAGGGCATCGGCCGCATCGCCGTAGATCGCGGCTACACTGCTGGTAAGCACCACTTTTTTTACCGTTGGATGCTGGTTCGCAGTGAGCAGAACGTTGCGGGTTCCGAGTTGCGCCGGCTGAATGAGCTGCTTGTCCGGATCTTTTATGTGCTGAACGAAAAAGGGGGATGCGGTATGGATCACAATCTCACACCCCTCCATGGCCTCATCGAAACTTTCCTCCTTCATGAGATCGGCCTCAAAAAGCATGAGCCGGCCCGGATATTCTGCCCGGAGTTGCAAAAGGTGTTCAATCTTTTGCAGGTCATTGAGATTTCTGACGGTTCCGTGAACTGTGAATCCCCGCTCGAGAAGTTTCTTAACGATCCACGAGGCAATGTATCCGGTGGCCCCGGTAACCAAAACCGGACTGAATGTTTTTTCTGTCATTGGATGTTCTATGGTGCTTATCCTACCCTAACAACCAAGTGGCTCTTTTGTTGGATGATGCCGGAAGCCTATGGCCGACGTTTATTCGCCCTTATGAAAAAGGCTCAGGCTTCCGATGAATCCCTGATTTTCCCAAGGGCAATTTCTGCCTTGTCAACGACCGGTGGATTGTAATGGATCATTTCATTCAGGATGCTGGCCGGCTGGTCGCCTTCGATGATCATTTTTCTGTAGGCGGGCACTACCAGTGCGTCTGCTACCATGCGGTCAAGAAAGCCCATCAGGAGATCGAAGTACCCGTTGACGTTGTAGAAGGCACAGGGCTTCTGATGGATCTTCAGCTGCGACCAGGTGATCATTTCAAAGATCTCATCCAGGGTGCCGAATCCTCCCGGCATGGCAATGAATCCGTCTGACATCGACTCCATCAGCTGCTTGCGCTGATGCATCGTATCCACGATGATCAATTCCGACAATCCCTGGTGGGCAACCTCCATATCCACCAGCGAACGGGGCATGATCCCCGTGACCCTGCCTCCGTGTGCGAGCACGGTATCGGCCAGCACGGCCATCAGTCCCACCCGGGCCCCTCCGTATACCAATGAAAGTCCATGCTCAGCCAGTGCAAGTCCCATCTCACGCGCCGCCTCACGATAGAGCGGAGATCTGCCGGATGAGGAGCCGCAGAAAATGCAAACAGTTTTCATGACACGAAACTACTCTTTTATGCTATCTTAGCCATACCCAAGCCTTTTGTATGAAACCTGTGTTCAAGAAAACAAACCTTTTTATC
>CAYGOU010000127.1:0-8448 GCA_964351455.1 uncultured Porphyromonadaceae bacterium | reverse complement strand
CGATAAAGGGATCCCTTTCGATATATTTCTCCAGGTAGTTATTTGAGTTTGGTTTGTTCCAGATGTGAAAGATCAGTTTCTTGTCCTGTTCCAGGATGGTGAGTTCAGGGGCATCAGGGCCATCAACCACTTTGAAGCAGTTTTCAAACAGGCGTTGGGCTTTTTCGTCTTCCCGCAGCATCATGGTCACTGAAGCCCAGGGTGGGCCGTCATAGGATCTGGCGAAAACCACTCCTGTGGTGATGTCGTTGACGGCACCGGGTTCCAGGACGAAGGGTCCGGAAGATTGAACCATACGACGGTCGTTAGGCTCATTTCCGGCTGTCTCTTCTGACCAGAATGGCATTGGAATACCACCTTGACCCCAGCCGCAGGGATCCGAGTCTCCCGGGAACATGAAGTCGGTTATTGGTCCGGTTCCGCCACCTGAAGGGTGGGCATTGCCGAAATAGCGCATCCTTTCATTGTCTTTCCAGTATCCCCTTAAAAAATTATAATATTCAGGTGCGGTATTAGGATCCCCGGTAACGCCACCTGTGTTCACATAATAGACAAATCTTCGCATTCCCCACCTTTCATTATCAACGATGCCATCACCAAAATTGAGGCCGTTAATGTTCCCATTAAGGATACAGTCGTTGCAAATTAAATTGTATTGTTCATCATATGAGCTGCAATCATCAAGTCCATTTGGATCCTGGTATGGGCCCTCGAAAAAGTCGATGCCAATTGCCGGGGGATTTGCTCCGTAAGCCCAGGATTCACCTGAGCCGTCAACTGTTTCTCCGTTGTAGAAATACCCGACCCCTTTGGTGACATGGCATCCTGTAAAATCGTCCCATGCCCAACCAAGGGCTCCGTCTGCATAAACTCCGAAGTAGGTGTCAATCAGGGTGTAGGTTGATCGGTTGATGAGCGCGTAGTTATAAAAGCTCATGTCGTTGAGTGCATCGTTAGTCGAGAATTCAAAGGCCTGAGCCCTGATTTCCATTCCGATGGGTTCTCCGTTTGACTCTCTGTGAATGTTGCCGCGGTCGTTGTAAACCCACCACAAAGTTCCGTCTCCGTACAATCTTGGACGGCGATGTTCTCTAGATGTGCCACAGGGCAGGATGCCATCCAGGTCGTAAAAGGGGTAATCTCCATCGGCGGGATTGTAATACCCGTCATCATTCTGGTCAAAAAACGGGGCCATGTAGAAGTCATATCCGGCGGCGATATCGGCATGTGCCGGCCAGTCAAGAATAACTTTCGGAATGGTGTAGCCCTTGTACTCCCGTTCTCTTTTATCAGGATCGGCATTGAACCAATCCCTGAAGGCCTCAACCTGATACTTGGTTATTTCCCAGTGCCGGTCATACTGATAGCAAACCTCAATGTCGGTAGTTCCTCTGTTTTGACCGGATGTAATCAAAGGTCCCGGAAAATAGTCGACTCCCCCTGAGCGGTACCTGACAGCTGCCAGCTTGAGTTGTCCGTTCACATCGGTACCTCCGATCCAAATACCGCCATTCCACAGGGCGGTTTTTCCTGATCCCTTTGGCACCTCATACTGGGCATTTTTGAAATCCCACCAGAGGTCACCCCCGGTTTGGATGAGTGCCCTGACATTGTTCATGGAGATCCAGGTGGCTGTTACCCCTTCGCCACATCCTGCTGTTATAGTTTTAAGTGATGCTTTCAGCTGCTGATCTGCCTTAATGTGCAGCGGAACTTGGGCAGATAAAGAAAGGAAAGATAGCAGGCACAGTGATGCCAGCAGGCTTGTTCTTTTTTGCATGGTCAGATCTCTTCGGTTTGTTCCTCCATTTCATAGGGGATGACCAACCTTATCCGGGTTCCGGAAGCTTCTCCCTTTTCGTTTTTCAAATCATCAATATTAACGGAGAGCGGTTTAAGGCTGATTTTGTTATAAAGCTGTATTCTTTTTTCGATGTTGGCCAAACCTTTGGATTTATGACCCGTACGCTCCCGGATTGCCCGGGCTCTCTCGCGACCAATTCCGTTGTCCTCAATTTGTATTTCCATATGATCGCTATGGTCTTGGATCTCAATTTTGAGAAGTCCCTTGTAAGGGGTCAGCTGCAATCCGTGCAAAATGGCGTTTTCAAGATAGGGTTGCAACAACATTGGGGGGATTTTGATCAGGTGTTGATCTATGGCAGAATCAATCCTGATCTGGATGTCAAATTTTTTGCTGAACCGCAGCTTTTCCATTTTCAGATAAAGGTTAATAAGCTCAATCTCTTCGGCAAGAGTGATATAGTTATACAACGAAAACTCCAGAACCTTTCTCATCAGGGAAGAGAAATTTGACAAGTAATAATTAGCCGAATCGACGTCGTTTTTAAGGATGAAATTCTGTATTGAATTGAGCGAATTGAATATGAAATGGGGATTCATCTGAGATCTAAGCGCAAACTTTTGGGATCTGATCAGTTCAGTCTGAGTGGTAAGAAGCTGCTTTTCCATTTCGTGCCTGTTGCGGAGGTGAATCAGTCTTAACAGGATCAGAAATGCAACCAGCGCAAGGGCCAACAGGGTCGAGGTGATTTTGAAGAGAGGGGTCTGATACCAAGCTGGAATAATCCGGATCGAGACCTCCTTTTGAGGGCCAGTGAGGCCCAGGCTGTTGGTTCCTTTTACCTGAAAGCTATAGTGCCCGGGTTTAATTTTCCGGTACTCAGCCTGATGGGCTCCAACCGGAAGTTTGGTCCAGTCATTGTCGTATCCTATCAACCTGTATTGGTATTGATTTTTAAATGGATACAGGAAGTCCATGCAAGAGAAGTCAATGCTAATTGTATTCTCATCGTGACGGAGGCGTATGGAGTCGTGAATGGGGATGTCAACGCTTTGATTGCCCACATGAACCCGAAACCTTGACAACTGCATTACTGGCATTTCAGAAGATCTCCAGGCTTTGTGGGGGAAAAAAGAGAGACCTCCCTGCACCCCACATAATACCATCTCGCCGTTCTCACGATTAAGAATACCGTTGACGTTGAATTCATTGCTTAATAAGCCATCGTTAACGTCAAAGTTTGTAAAACGTTCCAAAGCAGGGTCAAAACGGCAGAGACCGTTGTTGGTGATAAGCCAGAGAATTCCATCACGGTCTTCATCCACTCCATAGACGATGTTATCGGGCAGTCCTTCATAGGTGCCATAATTCAGAAAGGTGCCAGTTTCGCCGTCAAATTTGGCAATGCCTCCACCGTTTGTATAAACCCACAGGTCATCGTGAGAATCCCTGAAAACTCCGAATATATATGATGAACTGATTGAGGTGAGATCTCCCGGAATTGGCAGAAAGTGGGTCCATGATCCGTTTTTTACGTCGAGCCGGTTGAGTCCGAATTGAGTGGAAACTAAAAATATGCCGGGTTTCTCCTCAATAACACTAAGGCAGAAATTGTTACTCAGAGAATTAGGGTTGCCGGGTTGGTGCCGGTGATTGGTGAAAATATCTGTTGTGGGATTCCAGTTTGTTAAACCGGTCTGTGTTGCGAACCAATAGGAACCATCTGAGGCTTTTATTACATCCCAGATCCAATTTCCTGCAATGCTGTTGTCATTATTCTGTTTTGTGAAAACACGGATTTTACCAGTTTTCAGGTTGAGCCGATTGAGTCCATTCTGCGTACAAATCCAAATATCCTGTCCGTCAGGGATTAGGTTGGTAATCTGGTTGCTGGAGATTGGATTTTTCAGATCATCGGAGGTTTTGACCATTCTTGAAGATCTGCTAATCCTGTCAACCTCCAGGAGCCCTTCCTGGGTGCCGAACCAAAGCTTGTTCGGAAAAGGCTCTGCCACGCCAAAGATGGAATAGCCGTTGGCAAGGCTGGTGAATGCATAGGGATCAGGAATCAACTTGACCAGGCCTCTGTGGGAGAGTCCGAGCCATATCAACCCGTTTCTGTCGCTTGTTATAGCGTGAATATTAATATACTCATGAAACCTGGATCCGCTGATCCGGTCTTTGAGATTCTCATAGTTTTGCGACGCCGGATCCATGATCCAGGCGCCGCTTTGAGCTGTTCCGATCCAAAGCTTGTTTTTAAAAAGATAAAGGGTGTTGATTCCTGACTGTGTCCATAGAAAGGGGATCACCTTAAAATCGCGTGAGACATTATTAAATCTCAAAAGCTGCTTGGAGGTCCCGATCCATAGGTTTCCCTTCAGATCTGATTCAAGGCAGTTGATGTGCTGATCATTAAGATAGCGAATGATCTGGCCGGACCTCCTGCTTATGCGGTTCAAACCGTAATCAGTGCCAACCCAAATATTGCCAGATGAGTCCTCTTCAAAACAATTTATGAGGTTCGATGAAATGGTTCGGTTATCCCTTGGGTTGTGTTCGATGTGAACAAAACGCGATGACCCGGGGTCGAGTATTAGAATTCCCTTATTGGTGCCTATCCAAATCTTGCCGTACGAATCTCCGAACATCGTGGTCAGCGAATCTGTCACCATGCCCAGTCCCCGGGCATTACCGACTGTGAATTGGGTAATGGTGAGGTCGCTCTTCCTTATTTTGTTCAGCCCTTTTAAAGTAGCGGCCCAGATATGCCCAAGGGTGTCTTCAGTAAGTCCGAGAATGGTAGGGTTTGTGAGTCCTTTATCCGGATCATAAACATTGTTTGACAACACCCTGAACTGGTAACCGTCAAATCGGTTCAGTCCGCTCCAGGTTCCGAACCAAAGAAAGCCTTCCTTATCCTGGTGAATGCAGAAAACACTGTTCTGGGAGAGGCCTTTTTCAATACGGATATACTCGGAGGTAATGTTTTCAATGCGGAATTCATCCTTTTCCTGACCTCTGGCCAGAAAAGGGAATGAAATAAGGCATATTGTGAGGATTACCCGTAAGCATACCGGGTTCATGGCAGCATCATTCTCCGCTGCCCAGGAACTGTTCTACCAGGGCAAGCAGGTTGTTCTTACGGATCGGTTTACTTATATATGCATCAAAGCCGGCGTCCATGGCGCGTTTTTCATCATCAGCCATGGCAAAGGCGGTTTGTGCGACCTGGGCAATATGCGGGAAGAGGTTTTTGATCTCTTTACGCGCCTCATAACCATTCAGATGAGGCATCTGAAGGTCCATTAAAACAAGGGTTACATCCGGGTTTTCCTTACACAGGTTAACGGCTTCTTGTCCGTTGCGGGCCCAAAGAAGTCTGGCCCCTGTTTTCATCAGAACGGCTTCAAGATAGAGGTAATTGGAATCTTCATCCTCGGCAATCAGAATGGTTTTCCCTGTCCAGTTCATGGTAAGGCTCTTTGATGACAGTCAAATTTAAGCTAATTCAGCGGAATAGCAAGCACTTTTTGACGTGTATGAAGAATGTTGTGCTTTTGGTCGCTACAAATTCTGGTCGAATATTTGTACCAGTCGGCTGCTGTTTGAATAGAGAATGATCAGTTTGTTCATTGAATAATTAAGACTGAAAGCCTCGGCATTCAATGCAGGCAGTTCGAGGTAACCGAGGATGGCGCGGTCTGTCATTCTGAGTTCAAATATGTAACTGGTGCCGGTGGCCTTCCTGCCCAGGATGAACAGGTGGTCAGCATGGGAGTTGTAATGTAGGCCCTTAATTTCATTGACCATTCCGGCCAGGTTTAAACTGGTGCCGGGAACAGGAAGGGTGCTAAGTAAAATCTGCCTGATTTTCACGTTAGCCTGGTACTCCTCTAGGATGAATGAGGTTCTGCGTGTCATGAAAATTGAACTCCGGTTCACCTCATCAACAGCCATGCCTTCATATAGGTTCTGCATAATCACACCGACCTCAAGTCCGCTGTTTTCAATGTTGGCATTGGGGTCCACAAGATAATTCAGAAGGTGTGTATCATCATTGATTCCTGTGAAATCACCGCTGACCACCGAAGCATCGAGTCCGTTACCCCAAGCAAATCGGAGATTAGAAAAGGGTAGGATGGTCAGATCAGTCGCAGAGGTCCGTGTAACAGCTGGTTTAAAGGTGCCGTCTGGCTTGAGTCCAAATCCTTTTTCGATGGTGTGTTTCATTACCGGGTTTCCGTCAAGATCAAACCCTTCAAGTAGGGTTTTTTCAGGATCAATCGGGTCAAATGACTGAATAATGTATATTCTCTGATTGGTTTCGTCCCATGAAACGCCTCCCCCACTGGTAATCGTTTCTCCGGTTTTACTGGTCAGGTTTTGCCAGTCGGCGATTAACAGGTCATTGTCGGTCAATCGGTTTGCTGCAGCAAAACGGTCAAGGTATACCGTCTGGTCCCGCATTCCATCGGGGTCAAACCGGGTGAAACTGCCAGGGGTGCCCGCAAAGGGGTAATGAGCCGGATTCAGGGCCAGTTCGGCCTGATTCCTGACAATTTTCAGCGGGGCATATCCAAAGGCTTTGTTTTCATAGCAGAGGTAAAGAAACTGACCGTCAGGTGAAAGGCTTATCCCCTCACAATCCCCCAGATCGGTTCCCGTTGTTCCCGTTGATAGCGGAACGGTCATTTTGCTGATTTTGAATCCAAAATTGGTGGAAGCGGGATCCCAGAAATCGTATTCTGCAATCTGTTTTGCCGAACCGTCGAGAACATATAACCTTCTCAAAAGGGGACTGAAATAAAGATCACTGGCTTGTTTAAAATCCTGTATAAAATCTTCCAGAACCCCGGTAATCTCTCGTCTTGATCCTGCAATAACCCTTTTGTTTGCATCGTCCCAGTCCCACATGAAGATCCTGGCAAAATCATTGATTCCGGTCTCACAAAGGGCATAAACCTTGCGATTGAAAAAGTCGAAGGCGATTCCTTCCAGTTGGAGCGAGGAGGATTTGGCATCTGACAGAAAGAAGAGCTCCGTGGGATCCATCACAACACTGGCACTGGCTTTATTGATGAGGGTGGTGTTATCGTTGATTTCGAACATATAGATTTTCCGCTCTCCCTCTTCTGCAATCATCAGCCAGCTGTTGCCCAGATAATTGATTGCTTCGGGGTCACTGAATCCGAAAAGCTGTATGGCTTTGACATAGTTGCTTTCAGGAATATTTTCCGTCCATTCCCCATACCCGGGAGCTTTCACGACCCAAATGTACATGGCATTGTTGCCAACGATATAAAGGAGATTTCTCTCCCAATCGAAGGTTATGCCGGAGTACCCCATTGTGGTTCCGGCCCCGTGGTTGGGAAACAGGTTGGCCCAGCCCCTGAAGGCGGCCCTTGTTTCATTGGTTAGCAGTGGAATATTGCGGAAGGATCCGTCGTCGCGGGTAATGAAGCTGTGCTGAGGACCATAGCTGACCCCGGCGCTGTTTCTGGCATAGGCTCTTACGTAATACCGGGTGTTGGGAACGAGTCCGCTCACCTGACTGATATATGAGCCAACACCCGATCCGGTAGAGGTGCCAATGTGGGAGATATCAGGCATGGGATTGGTGTCGATGCAGATACCTCTTGAGATGACGGTACCTCCCCCGGCATCCAGAATAGTGCCTCCGGTGGTGACGGTATAGGCTGTAATGTTATTTGGTTGAGCGGTTTGGGTGATGTAGGGTGGCCTGACGGAGGAGGTGAACTGTACCTGGCCTCCGTACCGAGTACCGATTTGGTTGGTTGCGTAGGATCTGACATAGTAGGTGGTTCCGGGCTGCAAACCGGTCAAGATTTTCTCGAATTCTCCCTCACCTGAACCAGCCGTGACATAAGAATCACTCAGGTCGGGATTTGCACTCGTAGCATAGCAAAAACCCCTTTGGCTGACCGATCCTCCCCCCAGGAAAGTGACTTCTCCTGAAAGCTTGACCGATTTGAAGGTAACAAGATCAACCGGGCCGGTACTAACTGTGGGGAGGCTTATCTGGGTGGTAAAGGTTCGTTTATTGCCGTAGGCAATTCCTTCAAAATTAATGGCATAAGCCCTGATCTGGTAAGTTGTGTTTGGATTGAGTCCGGTCAGGTTGCTGGTAAAAACGAGAGCATCAAC
Source organism: uncultured Porphyromonadaceae bacterium (assembly GCA_964351455.1). Lineage (GTDB taxonomy): Bacteria > Bacteroidota > Bacteroidia > Bacteroidales > UBA12481 > JAGHDB01. The sequence goes on along the minus strand of CAYGOU010000127.1, from coordinate 476 downwards.
AGTCTCGGACGAATGAAAATCACTGGTGTCGGGCTCCTCGCCGGTTGACCAGCAAAGTCCTTTTTGTAGAATCGGAGCACCCCCTGTATCGGTGATTTCTCCGCTTCCAACGCCTCCGGCTGCAGTGATTCCGGTTACCACTCCTGTCATCACTGTTGGCAGCAGAGCCCTTGTAGTTACCTTTACCACATGGCCCATTCTTGCCCCTGCAGCATTTATTGCATAGGCCCTGTAGTAATAATCGGTATAAAAAGATCGACCAGTGATCTTTTGGTTAAATACACCCGGGCCTTCACCAACCTCAATGCGCACGTCTTCGTAACCAGGGTTGGGGTGGGTGCTCAGGAGAAAGCCCCTGTCGGTGACCGGTTCACCCTCCTCAGATATTACCTCACCGGAAACGATGAATGAGGTACTCGTTATGCTGTCGGGATCCAGGGTTGCAATATCCGGTGGACCGGCGGGCGTGGTAAATG
>CAYGOU010000126.1:6419-8451 GCA_964351455.1 uncultured Porphyromonadaceae bacterium | reverse complement strand
GTGCATTTCTGTGAGGAGAAGGGAATTCTTTATGTTGAAGGCCGTCCCGAAGAGCAAGACAAGATTCCTGTTTTGCTTCACAACAGCCGCTTTGCGAAACTGTTCGAGCCCATAACCAGGCTGTTTTCATTGCCAACCTATCGGGAACTTGACCTCACCCCGCTGTTCGCACCGTTTTTTGTGATGTTTTTTGGCTTTTGCCTGGGAGATGCCGGCTACGGTTTGTTGATTGTTCTGGCTGCATCACTTTATAAATTAAAGGCCAAAGCTTCATTTAAGCCATATCTGTCGCTCGCTCAGTTTTTGGGCATCGGAACCTTCATTTTCGGATTAGTTTCAGGAACCTTTTTTGGCGTGAACCTGATAGAAACTGAATTGGCCTTTCTTGACAACATTCGGGGATATTTTCTCGACAGCGCGAATATGTTCAACCTGGCCCTTGTCTTCGGCGCGATTCAAATTGTTTTTGGAATGGTGGTGAAAGTATTCAACATCACCAGACAACGCGGTTTTGGCTACGCCATTTCAACCGTTGGATGGCTGCTACTGATCATTGGGATGCTGACCCGCATGGCTTTAATCCATTTCAAGGTGATCCCTGAAGATGAATCGATTGTGCTGTACTCGGTGCTTGGAGTGAGCGGGGTCATGATCCTGCTGCTGAACGACCCGTCAGCAAATGTTCCGGTGAGGCTGGGCAAAGGGTTGTGGGAGGTATATGGCACCCTGACGGGTGTTTTTGGAGATATGCTTTCTTACATCCGTTTATTTGCCCTGGGTATTGCCAGCGCGATTCTGGGCCTTGTAATCAACAGCATAGGCTTGAATATGCTCGAAATCCCGATCCTTGGTCCTGTTTTGTTTGTAGTTTTCCTGACCGTTGGGCACCTGGCAAATATCCTTATCAGTTCACTTGGCGCTTTTGTACACCCACTGCGTCTGACATTTGTTGAGTTTTACAAGAACGCGGGCTTCAGCGGAGGAGGAAAAGAATACAAACCGTTTGCGGAAAAGAAACAAAGTTAAAAAACGATTAATCAGATAGATTTCTAACAACCTTAAAATCAGTATTATGACAACTGCAATTATCCTTGCTTATGTGGGCTTAGCGCTAATGATAGGACTTGCCGGAATCGGCAGCGCTATTGGTGTTTCAATTGGAGGGAATGCCACCATTGGCGCCTTGAAGAAGAACGACGAAGCTTTCGGCTCATATATGCTTTTAAGTGCCATGCCCTCAACCCAGGGACTGTATGGATTTGGAGGGTTTTTTCTCATCAATGCCAAGCTTACGGCTGCCGGATTCATCGAGGCAATAACCATTGGTCAGGGAGTATCCATTTTTGCTGCCGGTCTGGCTCTTGGTCTCGTTGGTTTGATGTCGGCCATCAAGCAGGGACAGGTTTGCGCCAATGGTATTGCCAGTATTGGTTCTGGTTACGATGTTTTTGGCAAAACCATGATTTTGGCCGTGTTCCCCGAACTTTATGCTATTATTGCCTTTGCAGCAACGTTTTTGATTAGCGCAGGACTTTAGACCAAGAAAGAAGAAAGAGAACTTAAAACCTAAGGCTAAGGCCAGGGCTATTTTTAAGGTTTAAGGGGAGGTTTTTTCCATTTTCGATGGTCAGATGCATCTATATTGGGAAAACCTGGTATGAATGCGTTGCTTATTCGCCTGATTGATTATTCAGTAAGGGTAATGACCATTACTGATGATTTCAGTAAAGACCGTAGTTTGTTCAAAATATCTGATCAGCTTAGCCGTTCTGCAAGTTCAATAGGAGCCAATTATGCCGAAGCCCAATCGGCCAGTTCGAAAAAGGATTTCCACAATAAAATCCGTGTTGCTCTCAAGGAAGCCCGCGAATCAGAATACTGGCTTGAACTGCTGAAACGCCGAAGCGAGCAACTTCAAACCATAGAGCCAGTCCTCTCTGAAACCGTTGAAATCATAAGGATACTGACCGCAATATCCAATAAAACAAAACCCTAATCCCCCTCACCCTTCTCCTAATTCTTAGCCTTACCC
>CAYGOU010000126.1:0-6319 GCA_964351455.1 uncultured Porphyromonadaceae bacterium | reverse complement strand
CCCTTAAGCCTTACCCTTACCCTTACCCTTACCCTTACCCTTGCACTTCCCCTCACACTTTCCCTTACACTTCTCCTTACACTTTCCCTTACCCATTATCCCTTACCCCCTTCCATAATCCTTAAGTATAGCCCTAGCCTTACTTTCTACGTTCTCTTTCTTATTTCCTGGTCTAGTTCATTCTAAGCTTCCCCCACGCCCTCGTCAGTAAAAAGATGGTAATGGCGGCGCCGACGGTGAGGGAGATGGCGGGAATGTATTTGCCGTAGATGTAGTATCCGGTTGCAAACAGGGAAAAATAGATGGAGAAGGCGCCCAGGAGGATACAGAGGATACCGGTGGGGACGTCCCATCCGCGTTTGTCGTCGGATACGAGACTGACGCCTTCAGCATCGGCTTCGGCAATCACCTTTTTCCATCCCGGTCCGCCCGGGTGCACCAGTCGGTAAAAGCTACGAAGCTTCTCCGTTTCAACCGGTTTGGTAAGCAGGGTGACGGTGAGCCATGCGGCGGTGGTGACGCCCACCCCGATGACCAGCTGCCAGTGCGAGGGTATGGGTGTCAGTCCTGTTACGGGGTGAATGAACTGGAAGTAGAGGGCGATGGCAAAGGATACCACCATCCCGGTGATTTCGGTATAGGCATTGATCCTCCACCAGAACCAGCGGAGGATGTAGATCAGTCCTGTTCCGGCCCCGATCTGCAGCAGAATGTGGAAAGCCTGAAGGGCATTCTGGAGAATGAGGGCAAAGAATCCGGCGAAGATCATCAGCACCACGGTTGAAATCCTGCCTGCTGCAACCACCTGTTTCTCGGTGGCATTGGGATTCAGAAACCTGCGGTAAAAGTCGTTGGCGATGTACGATGACCCCCAGTTGAGCTGTGAGGCGGTGGTTGACATAAAGGCTGCGATGAGCGAGGCAACCACCAGTCCCAGGAATCCATTCGGCAGCAGCGAAAGCATGGCCGGATAGGCAAAGTCGTGCTTCACGATGTGGGGATCGATATTCGGGAAGGCCTTCTGCATGGATGCGATGTCGGGAAATACGATCAGCGAGGCCAGGGCGACGAGGATCCAGGGCCACGGACGCAGGGCATAATGCAGGGTGTTGAAAAGCAGGGTGGCGCCCATGGCACCTCTTTCGTTTTTGGCACTCAGCATCCGCTGGGCCACATAACCACCTCCTCCCGGCTCGGCACCCGGATACCAGACGCTCCACCACTGGATGGCCAGGGGCAGAATCAGCAGGGTGATGATCATCTGTGTGTTGTTGAAATCCGGAAGCAGGTTCAGCTTCGGCATCACCGCCTCATGGGATATCAGTCCTGATAAGCCCCCGATCTCAGGTCGTGCGATCAGGATGATGGCCGCTCCGATGGCACCGGTCATGGCGATCCCGAACTGAAAGAAGTCGGTCAGCAGGATGCTGCGGAGTCCACCGATGGTTGAATAAACCAATACTACAATGGAGGCGATTATGAGGGTCTGTCCGGCCGACCAGTGCAGCATGACGGCACCGATTTTTATGAGGGCGAGCGAAACGGTGGCGATCACCATGATGTTGAAAAAGGCCCCCAGGTATATGGCCCTGAACCCGCGCAGAAATGCGGCCAGTCTCCCGGAGTATCTGATTTCGTAAAATTCAAGGTCGGTCAGCACTTTCGAACGGCGCCATAACTTGGCATACACAAAGACGGTCACCATCCCAGTCAACAGAAAGGCCCACCAGGCCCAGTTGCCTGCAACTCCGTTCTGTCTTACCAGGTCGGTCACCAGGTTGGGGGTGTCGCATGAAAAGGTGGTGGCCACCATCGAAACACCCAGCAGCCACCAGGGCATGTTGCGTCCTGATAGAAAAAAATCGGCCGCCGACCTGCCGGCATTGCGTGAAGCTATAAATCCGATCGATAGCAGGATCACAAAAAAGACCCCAAGGATCGTCCAGTCAAGTGCATTCAGTACCATTTGTTCAAGGTTTGGTTTTCGAAGGGTAAAGGTGGTGAAAAATGTTTTACGAAGGTGATTGGGGTGATTGAGGCGATTTCGTTTACTTTGATAAATCCAAACCCGCATAACCATGAAGACCTGCTCTTTTCGCCTTCCCGTTTTTATCCTTCTGGTGCTTCTGGCATCCTGCACCGTCGCACCGAAGGAAGAGCCGGGAAAAATGTCGTTCACCGTATCCATGGAGGATCCTGCCAGTCATTATTACCGGGTGGAGTTCCGGTATGAGGGCCATGAGGCGCCCCATGCAGATATCAAAATGCCGGTCTGGACGCCGGGGTACTACATGATCCTCGATCTCGCGAAGCATGTGGTGGATTTCAGGGCAAGCGACGACCAGGGAAATCCGCTGGCCTGGAGCAAAACCGAAAAGAACACCTGGAGGGTCATCACACCGGGGGTAAAAAACCTTACCATAGAATATTATGTGTTCGCCAACCGGGTGTCGGTGGCTGAGCCCTACCTGGGCGAAAACCGGGGTTTTCTATCCCCAACCGGACTCTTCATGCATGTCGGCGGCAAACTGGATCACCCCGTGACGGTCAAGGTGGATCTTTTCGAAGGATGGAGCCAGGTGTCGACCGGACTCGACCCGGTACCCGGAGAGATCCATACCTACTCCGCCGGGGATTTCGACCGGCTCTATGACTGTCCCATTCTCGCCGGAAACCAGGAGATCCTCACCTTCGAGTTCCAGGGATTACCACACACCGTGGCCATCGAAAAGCCGGGCGACTGCGACCGCGAGCTGCTGGTCTCTGACCTTAAACGAATCGTTGAGGCCTCAACCAGCCTCATGGGCCATATCCCCTATGAACACTACACCTTTCTGATCATGGAGAGGGGCATGGGCGGACTCGAACATCTCAATTCGATGGCGGTCTATGCCGATGTGAGCAATTACCGGTATTCGGAGAGCAACCTGGGACTTCTTGGATTTCTGGCCCATGAATTCTTTCACCTGTTTAACATCAAAACCATCCGTCCCGCTGTGCTTGGTCCTTTCGACTACGACCGCGAGTGCATCACCGATATGCTCTGGTTCTCAGAAGGGGGTACCGTCTATTATGAAGAGATTATCCTGAACCGGGCCGGCTTCACCAGCCAGGAGAGGTTTCTCTCCGATGCAGCCCGCAACATCGGATCGCATGAAAACGGCACCGGCCATCTCTTTCAGCCGGTCGCCCTCTCAAGTCGCGATACCTGGATGCTCTTCTTCAACCGCTCTGAAAACTCACGTTTCGTCACCATAAACTATTATAACAAGGGAGCCACCCTTTGCATGCTGCTCGACCTGAAGATCCGGCACGAAACCGAAAACCGGAAGTCGCTCGATGATGTGATGAAAACTCTTTACCAGCAGTTCCACCTTGAGCAGAACCGCGGTTTCACCGACCCTGAATTCAGGGAGGTGTGCGAAATGACCGCCGGATGCAAGCTCGATGAGTTTTTCAGCTATGTGATGACCACCGCGGAGATCGACTACCGGAAATACTTTGGCTACGCAGGACTCGAAATCGACCTCGAACCCGGAGAACCGGTCATCACACACCTGGGCAAGAGCACTCCCACCCGCACCTTCACCCTCGCACCAAAAGACTCCCCCACCCCCCTGCAACAAACAATCCTCCAAACCTGGCTCAACCTCCCGTAACTTGTCACTCGTCACTCGTCACTAAAAAAATGCGCCGCCCATCCTTCGGTCCTGCCGCCCTGGTCACCGCCGCCTTCATCGGTCCGGGCACCGTCACCACCTGCAGCCTGGCAGGTGCCAACTTCGGTTTTGCGCTCTTGTGGGGACTTCTCTTTTCGGTGGTGGCCACCATCATTCTGCAGGAGATGTCGGCGCGTCTGGGGATCGTCAGCCGCAGCGGACTTGGTGAGGCGATCCGGGCATCGGCCTCTTCGCCCCTGACCCGAACCCTGGCCATTGTGCTGATTCTTTCGGCCATCGTCATTGGCAACGCCGCCTTTGAGACCGGCAACCTGCTGGGCGGGGCGCTGGGACTCGAAACCATGACCGGCTGGGGCCGCATCCCGCTGGGCAGTTTCAGCCTCAACGGATGGGCGCTGATCATCGGAGGACTGGCGATGCTGTTGCTCTGGGCGGGAGGGTACAAAACCATTGAGAAGGTGCTGATTGCCCTCGTGATCCTGATGAGCCTCGCCTTTCTGACCACCGCCCTGGTGATCCGTCCCCCTGTGGGAGAGCTCTTCAAAGGGCTCCTGGTTCCATCCCTGCCGAAGGGATCGGTGCTCACCCTGGTAGGACTGATCGGCACCACGGTAGTGCCCTACAACCTCTTTCTGCATGCCTCGGCGGTGGGCGAGCGTTGGACAGACCCCAAGGATCTCAGAAGCTCGCGCACCGACCTGCTGGTCTCGATCGGACTGGGGGGACTCATTTCGATGGCTGTGATGGTGACCGCTGCCGTTTCGTTCTTCGGTACCGGGATGATGCTTAAAAGCGCCGGCGACCTGGCCGTTCAGCTTGAGCCCCTGCTCGGACGGTGGGCAAAGATATCGATGGCGGCCGGACTCTTCGGTGCCGGATTCACCTCGGCCATCACCGCACCGCTGGCAGCCGCCTATGCGGCCCGTGGCATCCTGGGATGGAAATGCGACCGCAACGACCGGCGCTTCAGGATGGTCTGGGCCGCCATCATTCTCACCGGTATGATCTTCGCCCAGGTGGGGTCGAGTCCGGTTGAAGCCATCCTCTTCGCCCAGGTGGCCAACGGCATCCTGCTGCCCGTCATCGCCGGATACCTGCTCTGGATCATGAACCGCAAGGATATCCTGGGCGACTACCGCAACAATCTCAAAACCAACCTGGCCGGCGGAGCCGTGGTTCTGGTGACCATCCTCCTCGGCCTGCGCACCATTTTAACAGTTTTCAATGTATTTTAGCAGGGTAAGCCAAATAACCTGCCGATGAAATTCGACCTGAACTGCGACCTGGGTGAGGGAGCGGGCAACGACCCGCAGATTATGCCTTATATCGATTCAGCAAACATTGCCTGTGGCGGCCATGCCGGAGATGAGGAGACCATCCGTTCAACGGTGGCACTGGCACTGGAGTATGGAGTCAGGATCGGGGCCCACCCAGGGTATCCCGACCGCGAAAACTTCGGCCGCGTGAGCCTCTCCATAATCCAGGAGGATCTAGAACATGAACTGAGCAGGCAGATCCTCCTGTGCAAAAGAATTACCGAAGAGATGGGGGGCCGGATGGTTCACGTTAAACCCCATGGCGCCCTCTACAACGACGCCGTAAAGAGTCCGGAGCTCTCAAGGCTGATCGCCCGCACCGTCAGGCGAATCGACCCTGATCTGGTGCTGGTGGGACTCTCGGGCTCGGTGATGATCGCGGAGGCGATTAAAGCAGGACTTGACACGATGCATGAGGTTTTTGCCGACCGCAGCTATACTGATGATGGGGAGCTGGTGCCCCGAACACAACCCGGAGCCCTGATCACCGACCCCGACCAGAGCATGCAGCAGGTGATCCGGATGGTGACACGCGGAGAGGTGGTCAGCATCACCGGAAAAATCCTGAAAATCAACGCCGGCACCATCTGCATCCATGGCGATCAGCCGATGGCGCCCGAAATGGCCAGAAGGATGCGGCAGAGCCTCTTCGAAGAGATAACCGGAGCCAGCATCCTGCCCCTGGGCGACGCCGCCTTTGTGATCCGCTGCGGTGACACCATCTCAGTCGAAATCAACCATAAGGTGCTGGCACTGGCGGCGCGAATCCGCGAAGAAGATCCCGCCGGTCTTGAAGGGGTGATCCCGGCCTATGCCGATCTTACGGTGCTGTACGATCCCGGCAGGGTAAACTGGAGAAGCTTTCTGAAGAGTATCAGGGAAATCGCCCTCGACGAGCTTTCAGGCGAGCCACATGGGGTACCGGCTGAGGATATCGTTGTTGATGTTCCGGTGGTATACGGCGGCGAGATGGGTCCCGATCTGGCAGAGGTTGCCCGTCATGCCCGGATGACCACCGAAGAGGTGATCCGCCGGCATAGCTCGGCCACCTACCGGGTATTCATGATGGGGTTCACTCCGGGATTTTGCTATCTGGGCGGACTTGACCCCGCCATCCATACGCCACGCCTCGATGAGCCCAGGCTAAAGGTTCCGGCCGGATCGGTGGGCATTGCAGGAGGCCAGACCGGCATCTACCCGATTGAGAGTCCCGGAGGCTGGCAAATCATCGGCCGCACCAACCTCAACATCTTCGATCCCGACCGCGAAGATCCCTTTCTGTTTCGGGCTGGAATGGGGGTTCGCTTTGTCGCGTCCTCACCC
>CAYGOU010000125.1:7924-8465 GCA_964351455.1 uncultured Porphyromonadaceae bacterium | reverse complement strand
CCTGAATTCACCAGGCGATTTGAGGAGGTGGTCAGGAGTACCATTACCGATGAGCAACTGGTTCCTCAGATTTTAGTTGACCAGGTGATTGACCTCTCAGATATTACCGCAAAGTTTTTCAGGATTCTAAGGCAATTTGAACCATTCGGTCCGGATAACCCTGCCCCTATTTTCGTTTGCCGAAACCTCAGAGATTCAGGGAAAAGCCGGCAGGTTGGCAGAACCTGGGAACACCTGAAACTTAGTATGTTTGCCGACCAGGGGCGCTACCAGACTTTCGAAGGAATTGCATTCAACATGGGCCACCTGTTTAATGAAATCCATACCGGAAAGCCTTTTGATATTGCTTTCACCATCGAGGAGAACCATTTCAGGGGGGTGTCAAGTCTGCAGCTGATGGTCAGGGACATCAAACCCAGAGGCTGAAAAATAAAACTGAGTGACTTTCCGGGGTTGGCCAATTAGTACTATTTTTGGGAGGGCAAACTAAGTGCTGTTTACTACAACATATTGATTTACATGGGAAAAGTTATTGCTATTG
>CAYGOU010000125.1:0-7914 GCA_964351455.1 uncultured Porphyromonadaceae bacterium | reverse complement strand
TGCTATTGCGAATCAGAAGGGGGGCGTGGGCAAGACTACCACAGCCATTAACCTGGCAGCGAGTCTTGCAGTGCTGGAGCATAATGTGCTGCTGATTGATTTTGATCCTCAGGCGAATGCTACCTCCGGAGCCGGATTCGACGTCAGAACAATCAAGACCAGTATTTACGAGTGCCTGATCGATGATGTTGATCCCCGCAACATCATCCTGCACTCTGAAATCCCCGGATTCGACCTTCTTCCCTCCAACATTGACCTGGTTGGAGCTGAGATCGAGATCCTCAATATGCCCAACCGCGAGAAAATCATGTCAAAGGTCATCGAACAGGTTAGAGATCTGTATGATTTCATTTTCATTGATTGCTCGCCGTCGCTGGGCCTGCTCACCGTCAATGCCCTGACGGCAGCCAATTCGGTCATGATTCCCGTTCAGGCCGAGTATTTTGCCCTTGAAGGTCTGGGAAAACTCCTGAATACCATAAAGATCATCCAGAGCAGGCTGAATCCGGATCTGGAAATCGAGGGATTTTTACTTACCATGTACGATTCCCGCCTGAGGCTATCGAACCAGGTTTATGAAGAGGTGACCAAGCACTTTCAATCCATGGTTTTTAACACCATCATCCGGCGAAACATCAAGCTCGGAGAAGCGCCCAGTTACGGAAAACCGGTGGTGATGTACGACGCAGACTCAAAAGGTTCGCTGAATCATTTGAACCTGGCCAGAGAACTGCTGCAGAAAAACGGAATGACCGCCATGAAGGATTCTGAAAAAATTATCGACTAACAGGTAACGCGGTATATGAACCAAAGAAAAAGTCCACTGGGCAGAGGGTTGAGCGCCCTGATCGATGATGCTTCACTTCGCCCGGAGGCATCGATCCGTGACATAGAGATCGATCTGATTGATGCGAACCCCTTTCAACCCAGAAGCCATTTCGACGAGGAATCGCTCATTGAACTCTCAGAGTCAATTCGCCAGCTGGGTTTGATTCAGCCGATCACGGTTCGCAAAGTGGCAGAGAACCGCTATCAGCTCATCACCGGAGAAAGGAGACTGAGGGCATCAAAGCTGGCGGGACTGACCCGTATTGCAGCCTATGTCAGAACGGCCGATGACCAATCTATGCTGGAATTGGCACTCGTTGAAAACATACAGCGTGAAGACCTGGATCCCATCGAGGTCGCCATTTCATATCAAAGACTCATCGATGAATGCAATCTGACCCAGGAAAACCTGAGCGATCGGGTGGGCAAGAAGCGTTCAACCGTCAGCAACTATCTGAGATTGCTTAAGCTGCCGGCTGAAATCCAGCTTGGACTGAAATCCCGTCAACTGAGTATGGGTCATGCCAGAACGCTGGTAACCATCGAGGATGTTCGGTCCCAAATGGCCATTTACAATAAGATTCTGAACAAGCAATTATCGGTCAGGATGATCGAGGAGATGGTTCGCAATCTTAAGAGCCAGCAGGGAAAGGACGGAAAAAAACCGAAAGAACCCAGGGGGCATGAACAATTGGAGGACCAGCTCATTCGTTTCTTTGATGTGCCGGTTGAGTTTCGGAGGGGTTCAGAAGGAAAGGGTAAGATCGTCATCAAGTTTAGTTCTGACGAGGAGTTGGAAAGGATTCTTGAAAAGCTGGATAACATACAACAGGAAGGTTAAGTATTGCTCTTCAGAAAATGGAAGCTGCTTTTGCTCCTGCCTGCAATCTTTCACGGATTGATCTCAGGAGAAGGCTATCGTGCCGAAGCGCAGACCAGGCGAGATAGCAGTCGTTTTCTATCGATCCTTCTTGACAAGGAACATACACCCGCCAAGGCAGCGCTGATCGCCGGACTGGTTCCCTCTGGAGGCCAGATTTACAATCGGAAATACTGGAAAGTACCTATTGCCATGACCGGTTACGGGGGCTCGGCCTATTACCTCGCCTACAATCAGCGAAATTACCAGGGAGCCCGCAGGGATTATCTGGCAGAGAATGATACCCTTCCAGAAACACAGAACCTGAGTGGCAGATCCTCACAGGAGCTGTTGTCGGATATTAACCGTTTCAGAAGGGACCGGGATCTCTCAATTCTGATTTTAATTGCCTGGCACGGCTTGTGCGTTATTGATGCCAATGTCGATGCCCATCTGATGCATTGGGATGTAAGTGAGGATCTGAGCCTGAAGGTCAGGCCGGTGATGCGCCTGAATGAACTTAAACAGGTGCAAGCCGGTGTGTCGCTTTCAATGACATTAAAATAACCATGCCTACCTATGGATAGAATAAGATGGATGCTGATTCTGGGGATATTGTTGATTATGAGTGCTTTGCAAGCACAGCACCATACGGCAGAAGGCAATAAATCCCTCGACCCTGAAATGAGCCTGACCACGCAGCAGTTCGACAGCCTTTACCAGGCCTGGCTCAACGGGAAGCTGCCAGTTCGCGTTTATATCGACAGTGCCGAATCCAGGAGGCAGGGACCGATCGCGCATAATTATTCTGACTCAGTGATCCGGCAGCGCCTCAGGGAAATTCCTTCTACCATTCCTCTAACCTACAATGACCGGGTTAAAAATTACATCGACCTTTACCTTGGAGGCAGAAGCCGTCAGGTATCATTGCTCCTGGGGCTGGCCGACTATTATTTTCCGATTCTTGAGCCGATTCTGGATGCCCATGACCTGCCCCATGAGTTTAAATACATGGCCATTATTGAATCAGGACTCAATCCGCTTGCCACCTCCCGGGCTGGCGCCAGAGGACTATGGCAGTTCATGCATGGAACTGCCAGGCTATACAAGATGACCATGAATTCATACATCGACGAGCGACATGATCCGGTGCGGTCGACCGAAGCAGCCTGCCGTTACCTGAAGGAGCTTCATAACATATTCAATGACTGGATTCTTGTGATTGCGGCATACAATTGCGGTCCCGGCAATGTGAACAAGGCAATCAGGAGGGCCGGGGGCAAAACGAATTACTGGGACATTTATCCTTATCTGCCCAGGGAAACAAGGGGCCATGTGCCTGCCTTCATCGCAATGACCTATGTCATGAACTATGCCTGGGATTATGATTTTCAGCCATACCGGCCAGTGGTTCCCTTGCTAACCGATACTTTGATGATCCATGAGGATCTTCATTTTGGTCAGATATCGGGTGTTCTAGGAATTCCGGTTTCAACCCTTCAGGCTTTGAATCCGGTTTTCCGGCGCAATATAATTCCTGCTGCCGGAGGACCCTATGCCCTGGTTCTTCCTGCAGAGCAGATCCCGGCATTCATCGACCGCCAAAATGATATTTTCACCCATCGCGACGATCATTACTTCAATCAGGCGAACATCGACCGGTCACCGGCAACCAGAATCCAGCCTTCACCACCTCCTGCCGGAAACTACACCAGGTTGACCTACACGGTTAAACAGGGAGATAATCTCGGGTTCATAGCCGATTGGTACGGAGTGGGTGTTAGTAAGATTAAAGATTGGAATGGGTTGAACGACAATCTTATACGGGTTGGACAGCGTCTTGCTGTATACGTTCCTGAAGCCCGGACTGTTGAATTTGAGAAGATTGACCAGCTCAGCTTTCAGGAGAAGCAGCAGATGAAGGGAAAGGGGCTCAACGCTGCAACCGCAGTTGAAAAAACCACTGTGGCAAATGCAGCTGCAGAGGATGATCATTATGTTTATTACACCGTGAAACCGGGAGATAATCTCTGGACCATCGCCAAAAGGTTTGAAGGGGTTACAGATTCTGATATAAAACGGCTTAATCAGCTGGCTAGTAACAATCTGAAGCCCGGAATGGTTCTGAAAATCAAGCCGAAGGAGGGTTAGGTCTATGGAGCGCTATCCGCCCCATAGGATCCTTCTCATCTTAATGTGGATAGCCATTCCGTTGGTACTTTATTTTTACCTTTTCCCGGAAGAGTTTCGCAATTCCGGATTTTTGTCTGATACCACTGTAAGCCCTGCGCTGGTCAACGCAGTCCCTGAAATTGCCGGAAGAACCCGCAAGGGAGCAGATCTGCCGGTAACGGTAGACCGACCACCTGCTGATCATGATTTTTTTTCGTCATTAAATCCACCGGTTACCCCCCTTGAGTACCCCTGGGATACTGCTGCGCTTAACCGGTTTTTCATAGCCATCCGGGGTGCCATGAACGAGGGTGCACCGTTGAGGATTTTGCATCTGGGCGACAGTCAGCTGGAGGAGGACCGCATCAGTCGCTATCTGCGTCAACGTTTCGAACTTCTGTTGATGAGAGGAAGCAATTCCGGAAAGTTCGAATTGCTTAATGTTCCCAAAAGAGGCAGCGCCGGCATTGACCTTTCAGAGATGCTTTCCCTTCCGGCGTCGGCTTTTCTGCAGCAGTTTAAACCTGACCTGATCATATTTCAGTTTGGGATTAATGTTGTGAGGGCCAGTACCCGGGATTTTGGTTACTACACCCGTGCACTCAACCGACAGATCGACCGCTTCAGGGTATATGATCCAGAGATACCGGTGCTGTTGGTTTCGGTGTCAGATATGGCAAGAAGGGAGGCTGACCGTTTGATTTCTTATGAGACCGTTCCGCTGATCCGAAATGCACAGAGGCAAGCTGCAATGCAAAACCAGTGTGCTTTCTGGGATCTTCTTGAGTTCATGGGGGGAGAGGGTTCTGCCAGCCATTGGTACCTGACAGATCCTCCGCTTCTGCGGGAGGATTTGACCCATTTTTCATTTGGAGGGGGACTTAAGTTGGCAGATGGGTTATTTGAGGCAATTATTTGGGATTATGGAAAATGGATTGAGACTGCCAGGTGAACTGAGTGATTGGATTCAGATGCTGGTATATTCATCCGACCAGCCTCTCTATTTCACCAGGATGTTCTTCTGGGTTTTTCTGGCTGTGGTCCTTGCGGGCTATTCGCTCTTTTACAGAAAGCCTCCGATGAGGAATTTCTATCTACTCCTGGTGAGTCTCTATTTTTATTACAAGGCGGGAGGCCTCTTTTTTCTCATTCTGGTATTCTCGACCCTGGTGGATTACATCATCGGCAGGTCGATTCACAGGAGCAGGGCGCCAATGGCGAGAAAATGGCTGCTGGCTCTTTCTGTGATCGTCAACTTGGGAATATTGGCCTATTTTAAATACGCCTATTTCTTCGCAGACCTACTGTCCGATCTGATTGGAAGGCCATTATTAATAAAGAATCTGCTGGCCATTGGCTGGAACAGCCTTACCGGATCGCATTTCGACATTGATGCGATTGCACTTCCGGTAGGTGTCTCGTTTTTTACTTTTCAGACCATTTCTTATACAGTGGATGTATACCGCCGCAAGGTAGAACCGGTCAGGAACCTGGCAGACTTTGGGTTTTATGTCTCTTTCTTTCCTCAACTGGTAGCAGGACCCATCGTAAGGGCAGCATCATTCATTCCTCAGCTATATCAGCAATACCGACTGACCGCCCGGGAGGTGTGGCACGCTGCCTTTCTGATCCTGGGCGGACTGATCAAGAAACTGCTATTTGCAGATTTTCTTGCCATCAATTTGATTGACAGGGTTTTTGAAAATCCCGCCTCCTTTTCCGGGTTTGAGAACCTGATGGCCTCCTATGGTTACGCAATTCAGATATATTTTGATTTTTCTGGCTATACCGATATTGCCATCGGGGTGGCCCTGCTGCTCGGTTTTAAGCTGCCGGTCAATTTCAATGCGCCATACAAGGCAGACAGCATCAGGGAGTTTTGGAGGCGATGGCACATCAGTCTGTCATCATGGCTCCGGGATTACCTCTACATCCCGCTGGGCGGTAACCGAAAGGGAGAGCTTGCTGGGATACTGTTCATTTTTATTACCATGCTTTTGGGAGGACTTTGGCACGGGGCCAGCTGGCAGTTTGTCATCTGGGGTGCTTACCATGGTTTGTTGCTGGCGCTGGGCCGGATTCTTCTTCGCATACCCTTCTGGAGAATCCTTACAGATAAACTGCCTGCCTGGATCAGGGTTTTTTTTATTTTTCACCTGGTTCTGCTTGGCTGGATTATTTTCAGAACCGAGAGTCTGTCTCAGCTTCATGGCATGATTCAGGAGATGTTTATGCGTTTTCAGCCCGAAGTCATTATGCAATGGTTCAGGGGGTATTGGATGGTGGTGTTGCTGATGTTTACAGGGTTTATCCTGATCTGGATGCCTTTCAGATGGAAAGAGAACCTGCGGGGAGTCTTTATTCGGTTGCCATACTGGTTTAAAATCCTGGTAATTCTTTCGGTACTTTTACTCATCAGGGAGGTTCAGACTACAGATTTGCAACCCTTCATCTATTTTCAGTTCTAAATCCAGTATCTTTACAAAAACTTTGTGGAATGGAAGAAAAGGAGTTTAACAACCTTTGGAAATTACTGGATCTCAAATACAAGGCTCATCCCTGGCATGGTGTTTCGATAGGAGACGATGCTCCGGATGAGGTTCAGGTATTTGTGGAGGTGGTACCCACCGACACGGTTAAATATGAAGTTGATAAAGATACCGGATACCTCAAGGTCGATCGGCCCCAGAAGTTTTCAAACTATCTGCCTGCGCTTTACGGATTCATTCCTCAAACTTATTGCTGGGAGCGTGTGGCCAATATATGCCGCAACCGCACCGATCGCAGTGACATCATCGGTGACAGTGATCCGCTCGACATTTGTGTATTGACGGAGAGGCATATTACCTATGGCAATATTCTTGTGAAGGCCATTCCCATCGGAGGATTCAGGATGATCGATGGGGGAGAAGCCGACGACAAGATCATCGCCATCATGAAAAACGATGAGGTATACCAGCACTGGAGGGATGTTGAGCAAATTCCCGAAACCCTCATCTCAAGACTCCGGCATTACTTTTTGACCTACAAGGATATGCCCGGGCGCTCCAGACGCCGTTGTGAAATTACACATATCTACGGGCGTGAAGAGGCTCACCAGATCATCCGCCGAAGCATTGAGGACTACGAAGAGAAGTTCGGCAATACGGAGGAAAAGCTGAATCGCTTGCTGCAGGAGAATTTCACGAGAAAGGGTTAGGCTACTGACCAAATTAAATCCATGATCCCTGTAGTCAGGATTTGTGAGTCTCTAGGAGCTTAAGCAGTTGGGTGAGGCTTAATCGATCGGATTCAGCAATGAGGTTGGCCTGCATGTAATATGGCTCTCTAAGTTTTAGTAGGCCGGTAATCAAAGTCTTAAGTTCATCGTTACTCTTGCCTGCTGTGAGGGGTCGAACCGTTTTCGATGAGGCAAGCCTTCTGAAAAGCTCTTCTTGAGAGCATTTCAGGTAGACGCTGAAGGATTTTTTTAGTATTAATTCGAGGTTGCTTCCGAAGCAAGGGGTGCCACCACCCAGGGAAATAACCCGCTTCGGTTGATCGATCGCCATGGTCAGCGCCTCGGATTCAAAAATCCTAAATACCTCTTCGCCCTGATTATTAAAAATCTCCGTAATCGACTGCCCTGCCAGTCCTTCAATTAGGGTATCCAGATCAGTGTAAGTTCTGTTCAAGGCGGTTGCCAGTCTGATTCCCAGGGTGCTCTTTCCGCTGCCCATCATTCCCATAAGGACAATGGAGCGGTCGGTGCTTACCATCCCAGCGTGATTTGTCCGGTTGAGTCAACCGGGATGTTGCCGGATTCCCCACCTGAGGGGGGATCTTCAGGCTCTTCGGGCGGTTCAGGAAGATCTGTTTTTGGCTGCTCGGGTTCTTCGTCGTTAATGTCATCACCGTCAGGCTCAGGAGATTCTTCGTCAACCGGATTATCGAACCCAAGGATGATCCTGTAATCCTCTCCGTAATAGGCTGCAAGCAGGGACTATTCAGGCTGGATCGGATCGATCTCTTCTACCTGTCCTAACTCATTGCTTGATAAACGCTTTCCCTTTGCC
>CAYGOU010000124.1:0-8493 GCA_964351455.1 uncultured Porphyromonadaceae bacterium | reverse complement strand
TGCTTTAACCCACCTTGCAAGAGCCCCTCGCGGATGATCTCAATGTCGCCCCCCCAAAAAATAGAACCAAAAACCGGAACACTCTCCCTGATTTTATCACCGGCAACGTGAATGTAATGCACAGTGTCGGTTCTCACCGGTCCTCCGATCGAAACCAGTGATCCAACCGCAGGGAAATCCTTGAGAATTTCGCTGATCTCAAAATCAATCGGATTGTTCAAAACAAAACCGAGCGAGCCCTCATCGTTGTGTTCGGTGAGCAGCACAACCGATCTTTTGAAGTAACTGTCCTGCAAGAATGGTTCAGCAACCAGCACCCTCCCGCGAGTCGGTTTGATGTTGTTGTGCTGAATCTTAAAAAAATCCAGATTCTCCTTCATATGCTCAATCCTGCTTACAGGGCAAGATAAAGAATTTTGCTATTTTAGTCGAATTAGCACTAACAATTTTAATTCATGCCCAAATGAGCCAAGATCCTGCAACCCGGATGCAAGACACTTTATCAATCGGCGAACACAGAGGAGTTAATCCAGCCATTACCGATTCATCCACCTATACATTTGAATCTGCATTTGACATGACCGCCTGCTTTGCAGGAGAACTGCAAGGCGCTTACCTCTACAACAGACACTGGCACCCCAGCAACTTTCAACTCGCCCGTTCGCTGGCAGCTTTGGAGAATACCGAAAGCGCCTGGATCACCTCTTCGGGCATGGCCGCCATTACCAATACCCTTTTACAGCTTTGCTCCTCCGGAGACCACATCATAAGCAATTCAAGCATTTACGGAGGCACCTACGCGTTTTTGAAAAACTGGCTGCCCAAATTTAACATAGGTGCAAGCTTCGTCAACATCACCAATCATGAAGAGGTACTTAGAGAGATAAGACCCAATACCAGGGTCATCTACACTGAGGCCATGACCAATCCGCTGCTTCAGATCTCCGACATTCCGGCACTGTCTGGAATGGCATGTGAACACGGAATCACCCTGGTGGTTGACAACACCTTTTCTCCCATGATCTTAACACCCACGGAGCTCGGTGCACACATTACCGTTCATTCTATGACCAAATTCATCAACGGCAAAAGCGATGCCGTTGCCGGAGTCATATGCGCATCCGATGATTTTATCAGACACCTCAGCGATGTAAATAACGGCACCTCCATGCTGTTGGGTCCGGTTCTTGATCCAATTCGGGCCGCCTCAATCCACAAAAACCTTTTTACCCTGCATATCAGAATGAAGCAGCACAGCCGCAACGGATTGTTTGTCGCGGAGCGATTCCATGAAAAGGGGATCAGGGTGGTTTATCCGGGATTGAAAACCCATCCCCAGCATGAACTGATGAAGCACCTGATGAACCCCTCATACGGCTTCGGAGGCATGCTGTCAATAGACCTCCAAACCCGGCAAAAGGCCAATGATTTCATGGTAGCCATGCAAAAACGAAATGTCGGATACATTGCCGTTAGCCTTGGATATTTTAAGACCCTGTTTTCCAACTCCGGGTCAAGCACATCCTCTGAGATACCTGCTGAAAAACAAAAACAAATGGGTCTCTCTGAAGGATTGGTCCGATTTGCCATAGGACTCGATGAGGACATTGAAAGAACCTGGTCGCTGATCATGGATAGCCTCAACGAAGCCTCGTGATCATGGCTGAAAGAAGCAGAGTGAAACGCGAACCCAGACTTGTTGAGTCCCTCATTCCCATTGTTTTTCTGATTTTCTTTCTTACCCTCAACGTCATTTATTTCGGAGATGACACCCTCTCCGGTGCCAACCAGATTGTGCTGCTCCTTTCGGCCGGAATTGCCTCAATCCTGGCCATCAGAATGGGCAACAACTGGCTGACGATCCGTGCCGGGATGGTTAGCAGCATCAGCTCAGCCATGCCATCCATGCTCATCCTGCTTCTCATCGGATCCCTGGCCGGAACCTGGATGATCAGTGGTGTCGTTCCGGCTCTGATTTACTATGGACTGAAAACCATTAATCCCACAATTTTTTTATTTGCATCGGTATTTGTAAGTGCCCTGGTATCGGTAGCAACCGGATCAAGCTGGTCGACCATTGCAACCCTTGGGGTGGCGCTTCTGGGCATTGGCAATGCACTCGGACTCCATGAAGGCGTGGTGGCCGGTGCCATCATCTCCGGAGCCTACTTCGGGGATAAAATGTCTCCGCTTTCTGACACAACCAACCTTGCCCCGGCGATGGCCGGAACCGACATTTTCACCCACATCAGGTATATGGTTTATACCACAGCCCCAACTTTCATAATCACCATGGTAATCTTCCTAATCTGGGGCTTCACCATCGATTTTAAGGATTCATCCACCAAT
Source organism: uncultured Porphyromonadaceae bacterium (assembly GCA_964351455.1). Taxonomy (GTDB): domain Bacteria; phylum Bacteroidota; class Bacteroidia; order Bacteroidales; family UBA12481; genus JAGHDB01. Next base: position 6,144 of record CAYGOU010000124.1, on the reverse strand, counting down.
GTTGAAAATGTACTTGCTGCCATCGATTCCTCTTTTAACATCACCCCATGGCTGTTTCTGGTGCCCGCTTTACTCATTCTGATCATCATCAAAAAGGTCGCTCCCCTGCCGGCACTCATGGCAGGAACCCTCCTCGGGGTTCTTTTTGCGCTGATATTCCAGCCTCACATCGTAAGCCAGGTGGCCGGACACCATGAGAATTTTGCGACCGACGCCTACATTGGAAGCCTTCGCGCCATGTTTGGCGATATCCAGATAGAAACCCAAAACGAAAGCATCAACGAACTGCTATCCACCAGCGGAATGGCCGGAATGCTCAACACCATCTGGCTGATTCTCTCTGCCATGATTTTTGGAGGGGCCATGGAACGCAGCGGCATGCTCAACAGGATCAGCATGGCCATAATAAGCCGCGTAAACAGTACCGGATCCCTGGTCACCGCAACCGCCGGAACCTGCCTCTTCTTCAACATCACCGCCTCTGACCAGTATATGGCCATTGTCGTACCGGGAAGAATGTTTGCAAAGATCTATCATCAACGAGGATACAAACCCGAATTGCTTAGCAGAACCCTTGAAGACACCGCAACAGTTACATCGGTGCTCATTCCGTGGAACACTTGCGGCGCCACCCAGTCAACTGTACTCGGAGTCTCAACCTGGACCTATCTTCCCTATGCCTTTTTCTGCTTGCTGAGTCCGCTAATGACGCTTATCTTTGCATGGTTGAACATAAAAATCCGGCGTTTCGATCCGAATGACCCTGCGAAAAAAAATGAATTGCTGAATGAACAATCCTGAGAAATTCAGGTTTAATAAAGGAAAAGCATGTTTCTGAAACTTCTTGCCATATCATTAGTTCTGGTTTCACTTGCTGTTTTGGGACTCGGACTTAACATCCTTTTGAGAAAGAATGGAAAATTCCCCGTAACCTCCGTAGGTCATAATCCGGAGATGAAAAAACGGGGACTATCGTGTGCAAAGCAGGAAGAGATCAGGATGTGGAAAAAGCAGATAGCAACGCCTGGAGCAGTTTCAGGGTCAACTCCGGGAGGATGCACCGGATGCAATTGCGCAGATCAATAGGCAGGATCCCGAAACTTCAACAATCCGGGGGAACTGTATTCCTGAAGCGTGCCCGCGCTGTCACTGAAAATGAAGAATACTTCGATTCCGCTTATGCTGGGATAGAGATCCGTGGAACCTTCAATTCCCAATACCATAAAGGCAGTTGCCCAGGCATCTGCAGTCATGCAATCCGGTGCAAGCACCGTGGCCGAAAGAAGGTTGCTGCGTGCCGGATAGCCTGTCTTTGGATCGATGGTGTGCGAATACTTGACCCCATTCTCAACATAAAATTGCCGGTAATTCCCCGATGTGGCCATAGAATGACCCGAAATCTCCAAAACCTCCTGAATCTCTCGTTCCAGGATGTTCTCCACAGGCTTGTCAACTCCAACCCGCCAGGGTGTGCCCCTTGAATTAATCCCTTTGCATCTAAGCTCCCCTCCAATCTCCACAAGGTAATTCTTTACTCCTTTCGTTTCAAGCCATTCAGCAACCACATCCACTCCGTAACCTTTGGCAATGGCAGAGGCATCCAGCATCATACGGGGATCCTCCTTGACCAGACGATCCCGTTCAATCTTCACCTTATGATATCCGGTGAAGGTAAGTATGCTGTCAATCAAACCAGAACTGATCTGCTCCTTTCGGGTGAACCCAAATCCCCAGGCATTAACCAACGGGGCAACCGTGATGTCAAATGCCCCGCCTGATCTCTCCGATACTTCGAATGCCTTTTCAAAAACCCTCATAAAGTGACCGTCAGGCTTAACCCCGGGATCATTTCGGTTAACCCTGGATATTACCGATAGCGAATCGTATGTTGACAGCGAGCGGTTTACCTCATTCAGCAGGACCATAATCTCCTTTTCATAATTTCTACCCTTTGCAGTTTCATAGGTGATATGAAACCCTGTCCCGAAGACAGGCCCCTCAAAATACTGGTAACCTACCCGTTTATTGCAGGAGATCGTCAGGATCATCAACCCGATTAAAAGAAATGCTGTTCTCATTTCAAAAAAATTTAGGCCCCGGAACCATCGCTCCGGGGCCTAAAATTAAGCAATTAGACGCAAGCTTAACCTCCGAAATCGTCAAACGCAATCATCTCATCCGGAACCCCTATGTCGTAAAGAAGCTTCAATACAGCATCATTCATCTGAGGGGGACCGCAAAGGTAGAATTCAATCTCCTCGGGCTCCTCATGTTTGCTCAGATACTCATTGTACAGCACCTGGTGAATGAATCCCCTAAGTCCGGTCCAGTTGTCCTCAGGCTTAGGCTCTGATAGGGCCAGGTTGAATTTAAAATTCGGGAAATCTTTTTCAATCTTGCGGAACTCCTCCTCATAAAAGACCTCTCGTTTCGATCGGGCTCCATACCAGTAAGAGACCTTGCGGTTCGATTTTTCAGTATGGAAAAGGTGGAAGATGTGCGAACGAAGCGGAGCCATACCGGCACCCCCTCCTATGTATACCATTTCCCGATCGGTCTTCTTGATGTGAAATTCACCATAGGCACCGGATATCGTCACCTTGTCGCCTGGTTTTCTGGAAAAAATGTATGACGAACAAACCCCTGGATTGACCTTTGCAAAGGTTCCTCTTGGCGCGTCCCATGGGGGTGTGGCAATGCGGATGTTCAGCATGATGATGTTGCCTTCGCCGGGATGATTGGCCATACTGTATGCCCTGAAGGTTGGTTCGGGATTCTTCATGTGCAGGTCCCACATCTTGAATTTGTCCCACTCATCACGGAACTGCTCTTCAACTACAAAATCCTTGAACGGAACATCAATCTTTGGAACGTCGATCTGAATGTATCCGCCACTCTGGAAATCCATTACTTCTCCCTCAGGAAGCTTAACCACAAACTCCTTAATGAAAGTTGCCACATTGCGGTTTGAGACCACTTCGCATTCCCACTTTTTGATTCCCAGGATTTCTTTGGGAACAGCAATCTTCATGTCACCCCTGACCTTTACCTGACACCCAAGACGCCAGTAGGCCTGCTGCTCCCTACGACTGAAGAACCCCACCTCGGTCGGCAGGATTTCTCCACCTCCCTCAAGGACCTGGCATTTGCACATACCGCAGGTTCCTCCACCTCCGCAAGCTGAAGGCAGGAAAACACTCTGGGTCGACAGGGCATTCAGTATGGTTCCGCCCGGATCAATCTCAATAACCCTCTGTCCATCGTTGATGTCAAGGCTAACAATTCCCTGAGGAGTCAGTTTCTTCTTTGCATAGAGCAGCAGTGTCACCAGCAGGAGAATTACCAGAAGAAAGGCCGCGATGCTTACCCCAACAACTAATCCGGTTCCGATAGAAGTTAATAGCAGGATCATGTTTTTCTGTTTTGAGGTTATAGTTTAATGCCCATGAAACTCATAAAGGCAATTCCCATGAGTCCCACAATAATAAAGGTAATTCCCAGTCCCCGTAAAGGTGCGGGAACATTCGAATAGCGAATCTTTTCGCGGATGGCTGCCAGTCCGACCACAGCCAGAAACCAGCCAACTCCCGATCCCAGAGCAAACGAGAAGGTCTCACCAAGGTTGGCATAGTCGCGCTCCTGCATGAAAAGAGCTCCCCCAAGAATGGCGCAGTTGACTGCAATCAGTGGCAAAAAGATCCCAAGGGCATTGTAAAGCGCAGGAGAGAACTTTTCAATGATCATCTCTACGAGCTGAACAATCGAGGCAATTACCGCGATGAACATGATAAAGCTGAGAAAGCTGAGATCCACTTCGGCCAGCTTCGGACTGAGCCATGACAGGGCCCCTTCCTTTAATATATAGTTTTCAATAAGATAATTCACCGGCACGGTGATGACCAAAACAAAGATCACGGCTATTCCCAGTCCTACCGAAGTCTTCACGGTCTTTGAGACGGCCAGGTAAGAGCACATGCCCAGAAAGTAGGCAAAAATCATGTTGTCGATAAAAATCGACTTGATGAAGATGTTGATGTAACTTTCCATAATCGACCGTTTTAATTGTTTTCAATAAGACTTCTGGTTCTGCTGCGTTGCACCCAAATGATTACCCCGACCAGGATCAGGGCCATAGGGGGCAGAATCATCAGTCCGTTATCAACATAACCAAGCTCGTATAAACCCAGCTTTTCCATGACGGGATATCCCCAAACCGTACCGGCCCCGAAAAGCTCCCTGAAGAAAGCGACAACGATCAGGATCCAGCCATACCCGAATCCGTTTCCAAGTCCATCCAAAAAGGATTCAAAAGGTTTGTTCGCCATGGCAAAAGCCTCAAGTCGTCCCATGATGATGCAATTGGTTATGATCAGTCCCACAAAAACTGAGAGTTGCTTACTAACATCGAAAACAAAGGCCTTTAAAAACTGGTCAACCAGAATCACCAGGAATGCGATCACCACAAGCTGTACAATGATGCGGATTCTGTTCGGAATCCCTTTCCTTAAAAGGGAGATAATCAGGTTCGAAAAGGCGGTCACGACGATTACCGAAACCATCATGACAAATGCCGGCTTCAGCTTTGCGGTCACCGCCAGCGCCGAGCAGATCCCGAGTACCTGCACGGTCACAGGGTTGTTCTCGTTCAGCGGATTGGTCAGCAACCGCATATTCTTTGATGAGAATAATTGACTCATGGCAATAAGGTATTTAGGGATTTGATCAGGTTCACATAATTCTTCAGACAGTCGACCAACATGGCCTCCAACCCTTTACTTGTTATGGTTCCACCCGAAATTGCATCCACGGTATGCTTAGGTTCCCCTGGTTGATTGGGTTTATTCACCATGACAGACACATATTCACCCTGATCGTTGAAAATCTTTTTTCCGACAAATTGCGTTTGAAATTCACGGGTGTTGATCTCAGCACCCAGACCGGGTGTTTCGGCTTTGTGATCGAAAACAACCCCGGTGATGGTGTTAAAATCATCTCCAAGGGCAACGTAACCCCACAAGGGTCCCCAAAGTCCGGTGCCAAAAACCGGGAAGATGTAGCTCCTGGAACCGTCGTCCTGGATGCAAATGAAAACCGGAAGTTCCATCGCTTCAGGAGCCTTTGCCAGTTCCTTCTTGATATCTATGCCGAAAGCATCAAGACCCTCGATGATGTGACCATCAACGCCCACCACCAGGCTCTCTTTTATATACTTCTCATATTCAGCTTCAACATAATCATTTTTCGAATCTGCCTCAGCAGCTCCCAAACCTTTGTCAACCGAACGAAGGATATCAAGCTTCCGGGCAATCTCTTCATTCTTCTGCTGGTAGGGTTTAAGCATGGTAGCTGCAAGAGACAGCACCGCAGCCACAAGCACCACCATGATCGTCGAGTAGATGAAGATGTACAGGTTACTCTTATTCATAACAGGTAAGGTTAATGTTATCCACGTGATACTGAAGCAGCTCGTTTCAACCTTCTCCGGATGTTGGCCTGAACCACATAGTGGTCAATCAGCGGAGCGAAAACGTTCATCAGGAGAATCACCAGCATAACCCCTTCAGGGAACGCCGGATTAAGCACCCTTATCAGGATGCAGAGGAACCCGACCAGAAAACCGTAGATCCATTTTCCCTTCTCGGTTTGTGAAGCAGTTACAGGATCTGTGGCCATGAAGACCACCCCGAATGCAAATCCGCCAAGCATCAGGTGATGCCAGAACGGGATCGCAAAATAGGCGTTGTCGCCAGCGAAAATATTCAGTAAGCCTCCCATGACCACGGCCCCGGCAACGGCACTGAACATGATCTTCCAGGATCCGATGCCCGTGAAGATCAGGATGGCCGCACCAATCAGAATGGCCAGCGTTGAAGTCTCACCAATTGAACCGGGTATGCTGCCGATAAACATTTCCATGACACTGGGCAGCCGGTCGATGTTCATGGCGGCAGCCTCGGCCAGCGGAGTCGCTCCACTGAAGCCATCCACCACCCCCTCGCCTTTCATCATGCCTGCAATCCATACTTTGTCTCCCGACATGTAGGCCGGAAAAGCAAAGAATAGAAAGGCCCTTGCCAACAGTGCCGGATTGAAAATATTCATACCCGTTCCCCCGAAAACCTCCTTGCCAAAGATTACGGTAAA